>CALWLF010000073.1 GCA_944381455.1 uncultured Clostridia bacterium
CCTAATTTATTTTAGTAATGCGGTCGCCAAACCTTCATTCTAAAATTATAATTAGGAGGTTTTGTATACTAAAGTATTTTATTTACCCCTAGTAAAACTAGGGGTTTTGTTAAGCTAAAGCACCCAACAACAAAACCCTCCCGATACCAACGGGAGGGTTTTGCTTTGCTTTTATTTTTTGCTTGACAGCCGTTTGGTCACCTGTTCCAATTCCTCTGCATAGGAAATGGGTTTGCGGGCTACACCTGTTTTCACTGCTGCTTCAGCCACAGCCGCAGCCACAGCCGCCCCCACCCGCGGATCAAAAGCCTGGGGAATCAAATAATCTGCCGAAAGTTCTTCTGCCGATACCAACCCTTCCAAGGCACTGGCCGCCGCCAGCTTCATCTCGTCGTTGATGTCCGTCGCCAATACATCTAAGGCGCCGCGGAAAATGCCAGGGAAAGCCAACACATTATTGATCTGGTTTGGATAGTCGCTGCGTCCTGTGGCCACCACCTTGGCTCCGGCTGCATTGGCTTCGTCAGGGAAAATTTCCGGCGTCGGATTGGCGCAGGCAAAGACAATGGCGTCTTTGGCCATGGCGGCCACCATTTCTTTTGTCAAAACCCCAGGGGCGCTTACCCCAAGGAAAATATCGGCCCCCACCAATACCTCGGCCAAAGAACCTTTCTTTTGTTCCAAATTTGTGATTTTGGCCAGCTCTTCTTTCACTGGGTTTAAGCCCTCTCGCCCGGCATAAATGGCGCCTTTGGTGTCGCACATAATGATATGGCGAAACCCATCTTTTAATAACAGCTTGGCAATGGAAACGCCGGCAGCGCCCACGCCGCTAATGACCATCCGCACCTCTTCTTTTTTCTTTCCAACCACCTTCAGTGCATTGCGAAGCCCGGCCAAAGAAATGATGGCCGTGCCGTGTTGGTCGTCATGAAAGATGGGGATGTCACAGCGTTCTTTCAGTTTCCGCTCAATTTCAAAGCACCGCGGTGCAGAAATATCTTCCAAATTGACGCCGCCAAAACTGCCGCTGATCAGCGCAATGGTATCCACAATGGTGTCTACGTCATTGCTTTTGATGCATAACGGAAATGCATCCACATCGGCAAAGGTTTTAAAGAGCACACATTTGCCCTCCATCACCGGCATCCCGGCCTCGGGGCCAATGTTCCCCAGCCCCAGCACCGCCGATCCATCGGTGGCCACCAGGCAAAGGTTTCCCCTTCTGGTATATGTATAGGACTGGCGCACATCTTTTTGAATTTCCAAACAAGGCGCGGCAACGCCCGGCGTGTACGCCAAAGATAAATCCTCTTTGTCCTTGATTTCCACCCGGGAAATCACTTCCATTTTTCCCTGCCATTCTTTATGCTTTTTGATGGCTTGTTGTTGATAATCCATGGTCTACCCCTCCTTTTTTCTACTCATTCTATCTCTTTTTTTGTCGGATGTAAACCATTTTTCTTTGTCTCCTCTAACTTCTTTTGCATATGCTGGCAAAAAAAGACCATGCTAAGGGTAAAAAAGAGCTCCAGGGCACTGGAAACCATGCCAACGGTCAAAAGCAGCAGCCCGCAAAGGCCAAAAATCACCCAGAGACAGCGCCACTGGCCGCGATAGACGAGCGGTTCCCTGCGGTACATGCTACCCGTAATCCAAAGCACCAAAACCCCCAACAGCACCGCGGCCAAAAAGGAAAACCAAATATGAAGCTCTGCCTTCCTGGGAAAGATCTCTGGCTGATAGGGCGTTTGGATGGATAAAAAAAGCAGCGCCAAATCTGCCCCCAGCCAAAAAAACAGTCCCTCGGGCGCCTGAAGCATCACCGCCATTTTCCGCACCACCAGCAAAAAATAAATTCCCACCAAAAGCCCCCAAAGGAAAAATCCCCTCTGTTTTTCAAATTCATTGGCAATGACCGAAAAATTGGTGGAAAACCATCCATACCCGCGGGAAAACCAAACTGTCACCAGCGGAATCAACCCATAAGCCAAAATATCCAGCAACAGTAAAACTCCTTTCCGTTTCTCTGCTTTTTCTCTATTGTTTCCCTCTGCCGCAAAGGCAACCGGCACAAATTGCGGAAACATTTCCTATCCTTAGAAACGAAAAGGAGTCTCTTTATCTTCTTTTATTTGTCATTGTTTTCAAAAAATCCATACTTTTCTTTGATCCGGTCCAGCTTTTCCAACATCGGCTTTGCCCCCACGGCTAAGAAAAACACCGTCGAAGCCCCATGGACCAAATCCATGGGAAGGCCAGACAAATAGACCAGGGCCAGGCTCCCTTTTGTGACTGGTTGGCCCGTCACAAACAGCACCGCCGGGTTCAGCAAGCCGCCATAACACACCAATACGGCCAAAAAACCGTACACGCAAAGGGCTGCCCGGCTGCGGCGCAGCCATCCCTTTTGAAACAGCAGCCCGGCAAAAAAACCAACCATCCCCATCCCCACCATCTGAAACGGCGTCATGGGGCTTTGACCAAAATAGAAATTGGAAAGCAGCATCGAAACGCTGCCCACCAAAAATCCCGTTTCGCCGCCAAAGGCCACGCCGGAGAGGATGGCCAAGGCCGCCGCCGGTTTAAACTGGGGCAAAAAGAAAAACAACAGCCGCCCTGCCACCGCCATGGCGCACAGCACCGCCAGCAGCACCACTTCCCTTGCCGTCGGTTTCCGCCCCTCATAAATAAGAACAAACGGCGCCATGGTTTCCAGCAGCACCAAAAGAGAAACGAAATAATAGTTCCGGTTTCCCAAATAGGCGCTGCCAAAAAAGAGGGTTGCTGGAATCAAAAGCAAGAGCACCCAAACGGCCGCCACCGTGCGCCTAGGCAGTTTCCGCTTGCCTTTTGGCATCTGCACTGCCCCTTCCGGCATTTCCTCGCCCAGCACCAAAAGCCCTGCCACCATCAAAAAAAGCAGCAGCAACACCCCCAGGCCATATTGCCCCCAAAGCCCATTGCCCCTTTGCATCCAAAGAGGAATCTTGCCGGTCAAAATGGTGCCGCCAACCCAAAGGGAGAGCAAAAAACAAAGGATGGCCAGCGCTTTTCTTCCAACGGCCCTGTTCCCTTTTGGCGTGACAGTTTTTTCCTTTTTCCATTCCACCGCCTTCACCAGCCGTTTTTGCTGCACTGCACCACAGCTTGCAGCTGCCTCTTCCACCGTGATGGCCTTGGGCAGCCAATCTCTGGCAATCCGGTTGACGGCAGTGGTATAAAACCGGTTGCCGGAAAAAAAGTCCCCCGGCGTCGCTGCGCTGACCACGGCGCCATCAAAGAGCAGGGCGCACCAGTCGGCAAAGCTGGCGCAAAACTCCACATCATGGCTCACCATAAAAATGGTGGTGCCGCCCTGGGTCAGCTGCTTTACTAAGGTGCCGAAGGTTTCTTTAAGCGGCGCATCCAGCCCCTTCGTCGGCTCATCCAAAAGCAAAATGGACGGCCGCAAAAGCAGCACCTTGGCAAAGGCCACCCGCTGGGCTTCGCCGCCCGACAGGTCATAGGGGTGGGATGCCATCAAATGCCCCACCTGGCATAAAGAAGCCACCTCTTCCACCTGCCGGAGCTTTTCTTCCTTCTTCAGCTTCTTTTCTTCCAGCACTTCCAATAAGTCCTCTTCCACCGTCTGTTTGACAAAAAGGCTTTGCGGCTGCTGGGGCAAAAGACCAATGACATCGCCCAAAGCCGCAGGCGAAAGGCGCTTTCCTTCCAGATACACCGTGCCTCTCTGGGGTTCTTCCAGAGCCGATAACAAGGAAAGGATGGTGGTCTTTCCGGCCCCGTTTCCGCCCAACAGGGCATATAGACTGCCCCGGCGCACCTGTAACGATAAGTCCTTGACGATGTCCTTTCCTTCTTTTTCATAGCGGAAAAACACCCGGTCCATCTCCAGCACCACATCGCCTTTGGGTGCCTCTTGGGGGCATACATACGCCGTCAGAGGATGGGTTTTGGCAAAGGCCGAAAGCCATTGCCGCCCCTCCCGCACCGACACCGGACAAGGCAAATCGTTTGGCACGGCATCATATAGCCGCATGGCCGCCGGCATGGCCGAAAAAAGGGGATGGTGCATAGTTTTCAGCTGCTGCCCCACTTCCGAGGCCGTGCCGTCGGCCAAAAGCCTGCCTTCTTCTAACACCAGCACCCGGTCGCAAAGGGGCAGCACCTCTTCCAGCCGGTGCTCCGTCAGCAAAATGGTAATCCCCAGCTGCCGGTTGATGCGTACCAACAAATCAAAAAAATTGGCCGCCGCCACCGGATCCAGCTGGCTGGTGGGCTCATCCAGCACCAGCACCTCCGGCTGCATCACCAGCACCGAGGCCACATTCAAAAGCTGTTTTTGCCCGCCGGAAAGATGGGACACCTCCGCATGAAACCAGTCTTCCATGCCAAAAAAGCTGACCATCTCTGCCACTTGCAGCTGCATTTGCTCCCTCGTAAGCCCCAGGCTTTCTAGCCCAAAAGCCAGCTCGTGCCACACCCGGTCTGTCACCACCTGCTGCTCCGGCTCTTGCAGCACAAAGCCAATGCGCTGGGCCTGGTCACGAGGTGAAAGCTGCTCCACCGGCACGCCGCCTAAGGTGATGGCGCCGCTTTTTTTGCCCGATGGAGCAAGGGATGGTTTCATCTGGCGCAGCAGCGTCGTTTTGCCGCTGCCAGAAGCCCCGCAGAGGACCACAAACTGCCCCATCTCCACCGAAAAAGAAAGGTCTTGCAGCACCGGCTTTTGCTGGCCTGGATAGGTAAAGGACAGCTGATGACAGGCCAAATTATATTCTGTTTGTTTCATGGTATGCCGCCTTTCTCTTCTTCCAAGCCCATTGTTCCTGATACCAAATCATATGGGGCAGCAGCAGCAGCGCCCCATATAAAACCCATCCCGTCACTGCCCAAAGGGAAGGGGCAGCGCCCTGGATGGAAGGATAATACCGAAAGGAAAAGGCGCCTGCCTTGGCGCAGACGGCCAAAAGGGCAGCCATGATCCCAAAATACCACAACACTGCGCCATCCCGCCTTTGCCAGCGGTAGAGGGAAAAAGCCGTCCGCTTTGGCAGGCCGTATCCCCGGCCTTTCATGCTGTCGGCCGTATCCACTGCTTTTTCTAACGCCCATGTCAGTAATATGGAGGTCATCCGCACGGCACATTTGGCCCGGTGCCATAGACTCCCCTGGGAGGCATCCCTTCCAATCCCCCTTTGGGCCCGGGCAATTTCTTTGGCTTCTTTTGTTAACAGCGGCACAAAGCGCATGGCCATGGCCAGCACCAAACTGAGCACCGGAAGGGGGCGCCCCAGCAGATACATCCATTTTTCTGCCGTCATCAGCTGCCGAAAGCAGGAAAACCAGCCAAGGATGGCAACAAACAACACCCCGGCCCCGAAGCCATAGGCAATGGATTCCAGCGTCAAAGGGTTTTGGCTTGGCAGATAGCAAAGGATGGTAACGCCTTCATGGGAAAAGGCCGGGTTCATCCATGCTATCATAAAAAACATCCCAAGCCCCGGCCAGAGCAATCTGCCCATTCTTTCTTTCCCCTCTAACATGGCCAAAAGCCAAATGGCCGCCGCCAGAGAAAGCAGCTGGCAGATGGGATGGGTTAAAAAAACAGTGCTCCCAAACACCAGCAGAAAATAAAGGGCAATCACCACCGGATGATAGTGTGCAAAGCCTTGTTGCTCCATCCCATCGCCTCCTTTCTCTATTCTTCCAGACGGTTACTTCCGCCAATGTCCTCGCCCAGCTCGCAGGTATAAATCCATTCCACCACATCGCCTTCTTGCAGCAGATAGCGGCTGCATCCATAGTTTGGAAAGCTGCCGTTTACACAGTACATCCAGCCGGACAGCTCGCCGCAGTCAAACTCATATAAATTGCCAATGCCTTCAATATAGGCCGATTGGTACAGCGGCGTATCCTCATATTCCATGTGGATGCCGGCCCGTTTCATCTCCCGCTGCAGCACATGAAACACCGATTCCCCTTCGTAAAAGGTCACTTCTGTGGCCGCAAACAGCACGCCGTCTTCCGGCACCAAGTCCGCCTTTTTAGCATCCAGCCAGTCCCAATGATCTAGAATGCTGTCACAGCGCACCGAAAGGGTGCAGGTCCCTGCGCCATCGTCTGCGGCGCCCTCCGCGTCTTTTTTCGGTGATGCCGGCGCATCTTGATGTCCATCTTGTTTCTCTGCCTCCGCCAGTTCCATCTCTTGCGCCTTTGCTGCCTCTTCTTGCGCCTTTGGCTCGGTTTCGGCCGCTGTTAGACCTTCTGTTTCTTCTGTCTTCGTTTCTTCTGTCTTCGTTTCTTCTGTCTTCGTTTTTTCTGTCTTTGTTTCTTCCTGTGTTGCTGCCTCTTCCTCCTGCACCGTTTCCTGCGTGATCTGAGGCACCGCATCGCCTTGCGCCGCTGTCCCCTGGTTCCCTCCAAAAAAGGCCGCCGCCAACAGGAAAATCACTGCCAAACAGGCCAGTGCCTTGCTCCATCCTTTCATCCCTTCACCTCTTGATTGTTTGCCTCCATCAGCCGGTATACCATCTGGGCCATTTCACCACGGCTGAGGGCCGCTTTTGGCTCCAGACGCATGGAATCTTCTTTCAAAATTCCAGTATCTAGGCAATAGCTTAAACCGGACCAGGCCCAGGCAGATGCCTGTCCATAATCTTCAAACAAGCTGAGGCTGTTGCGTGCCTGTGCCTGGCTTCGTTCCACATCCAGCCCCTGTTTTGCCGCCGCCCGGCTCAGCAGTACGGCGGCCTCTTCTCTGGTGATGATGCCTTCTGGATCAAAGGCCGTTTCTGTTCTTCCTGCCAACACGCCTGCTTCAAAGCTTGCGGCAATGTAGCTTGCCGCCCAGTGGCTTTGGCAGTCGGTAAAGGGGGCATTTCCTTTGGCCTCCCATTGGAAGGCTTTTGCCAGCACCGTGGCCATCTGCGCCCTGGTCAGGGTGCCTTCTGGATGATAAAGGCCATCTTCCATGCCGCCAATGATGCCTGCCTTGGCCAAAGCCGTCACGGCTGTCTCTTCCTCTCCTGTCACATCAAGAAAGGCCGGTTTCATTTCTTCTGTCAATGGCGTTTCTTTCGACGCTTCTTCATTTACTGAGCCGCTTTCCTTTTTCACATCACTCATATCATAAAGCGGCGTCATCTGCTGTTGGGCGCGCCAGAAAGCGGCCATGCCGTATAACGCCTGCTCCGTTGCCATCAAGTCGGCGCCTTTTTTTGTTTCGCTGTGGACAAAGCTGCCGTCGTCATTGGCAAAGGAAAGCAGGGCATCCAGCACCGTCTGCCCGTCTTTGACAAACCGGCTGTCTTCCACCGAAATACCCCAGGTAGAAAGCGCCACCAGCACCTGCACCGTGCTTTCCACATTGGAAATGCCGCCGGTAGAAAAGGAGCCATCTGTCCCTTGCATCTTGCTTAAGGCCATCCACCCTTTTTCTGCGGCTGCTGCCACAGCAGCCTCCCCTCGATAAGGCCAAAGGGCCTGTAACGCCATGGCTGTGATGTCCGCATCGGAGAGGCGGTCGGCCTCCGTCTGGCTTTCTGTGCCGCCAAATAAGCTCCAGCCGCCATCTTCCAGCTGGCAGGAAAGAATCCGTTCTACATACAGCTCTCTTGTGGCCTGTGTTTTGGCTTCTTTGTTTTCCGGCACCGGATACTGGCCGCTGTCCAGGGCCAAGAGGGCCCAAATGGGCCCATTCATCCCCTGCCAGATGGTTTTTTCATAGTCGCCCAAGGGGGTGAGCAGGTGATAGCCTGCCACCTGGGTAGGATCTTTGCCCAAAGCCGTCAAAGCCAGCACCACCCGGGAATACTCCGTATATTTTTTTCCATGGAGCACTCCCTTTTTTTCTTTGACTTCTGCTGCTAGGTTTGCTTCATACGTTTCCCAATAGCTTTCTTCCACCGGAGCCTGGCTGCGGGCCAGGGCCAAAATGGTCCATTCTCCGCCCACGGAGCCATAGGTTGGCTTGGTCACCGTCTGCTGCAAATAGGCAGCCGTTTTTGCCATCTGGGTTTCCAAAGACGCTCCTGCTCCAAAGGAAGGCACTGCCATGACTGCCGAAAGCACCAGGACCAGCAGCAGCCGCCCCATTTTTCCCATCGTTTTCAACCTCATTCACTCTCCCGTTCCATCCAATCATACATCCGCGCCACCATGGCCGCCACTTCCGCCCGGGTGGCCGGTTTGGCAGGGGCCAGGTGGGTATCATCTTTTCCAAATACAATGCCGGCTGCCACAGCCGTTTCCATGGCATCTTTGGCCCAGGGCGACACATCGGATGCATCCTCAAAGTCTTCTATAGAGCCTTCTTTGGGGAAGGATAACGGCAGCACTTCTTTCATCTGCACCATGGCCATGGCCAGCTCCTGCCGGCTGACGGGGCGCTCTGGCGCAAAAAGCTGCCCTTCTCCCGAAAGTACACCCGTTTCTTTCGCCCAAGATACGGCGTTTTCATACCAAATGCCTTCTGCCACATCCTCAAACACCCTTGTTCCTTCCACTTCCGGCTCTCCGGCCAAACGGTAAAGCACCGTCACCAGCATTCCCCGAGTCATATATACGCCTGGCGAAAAAATAGTTTCATCTGTGCCATAAAATAATTCTCGGCTGGTGACAAAGGCAATCTCATCCGATGCCCAAAATGCATCGTCAATATCGAAAAAGTCCTTGCTTCTCTCTTCCACCGTCACCGTGGCAGGCACCAGCAGATTGCCCCAAAGCCCTTCTTTGCTCCAAACGCTTTGGCGCACCACCTGCTGGCCTTCTCCCTGCCCCAGGCAGAGCACTTGCCCCTTGGTAAATTTTCCAGGCAAAAACAACTGTGCCGCCGACGGAGTAACTGCTGCACCGTCTGCCAGCACCGAAACGGTCCATCCGTTTTCTTCTTTGGCCAAAACCAGTTCCACCGTTTCTTTGGCCTCCGTCCATGGCTCCATCTCCTCTGCATCCCAGCCGATGGTCAAAAACGGCGTTTCCACCAGCAGCCCTTTTTCCTGCCGGTAGAGGCGCAGCACGGCGGCGCTCTCCATGGTTAAAATGGCTTTTTCATACGTTTCTTCTCCCAAAAGAGGCACAAAAAGCCGTTTGCTTTCGCCGCCTTGGGCCAATGCCTGGGCCACTTCGTCTTCTGTGAAGGCCACCTTCACTTCTCCAGATAAGTTTGGCTTGATGGGCTTTTTCAGCGTCACCGTTTGGCTTGCCGATGCGCTGCCGCTTTGGGCGCTTCCGCCAATATCTGCCCCCAGATTGGTGGTATAGCGCCAGCAAATGGTTTCGCCGCCATGAAGCACATATAAACTGCACCCATAGTCGGGGTAAACGCCATTGACACTGTATTGCCAGCCGCTGCCGGGACCATGGTCAAACTCGCCGTCGCCATCTATCATTTCCACATACACGCTGCCGTATTGGCCATTTTCACTGTAGCGATAAGAAATGCCGTTTCGCTCCAGTTCTCTTTGCAGCACATCCCACACCGTTTCGCCCGGCGTGATGGCCACCTCATTTGGCGCCAGCACATAGCCTTTACCAATGGTTTCTTTGTCGATGGAGAGGGTGACCGTTTTCGTTTCTTCTTCTGTGGTGCCGCTGCTGCCGCCTTTTTTTGCCACCGTAATGGAAACAAAAGCCCGATGGCCGCCTTCCTCCGTTTCGGCTGTGATGACGGCCGTTCCTTCGCCTTTGGCCTCCACCAAACCGTTGGCATCTACACTGGCCACCTCTGGTGCATCACTGCTCCAAAGCACCGTTTGGTTGGCAGCCGAAGCCGGCAAAACCGTTGCCTGTAAGGCCAGGGTGCTGCCCAGAGAAATGGTTGCCTCCTTGGGCGTAACGGCAATGCCCGTAACGGCTGTGCCTTTTTCCCTCCAGGACACATCGTCCATGCGGTAGAGGCTATTTTGTCCGTTATAAAAACGAGATAGGGCCGCCAAGGCATAGAAGCTTTGTTCTGTGGCCATGGCATTGGCCTCGCCTTCCACCGTATGGGAAAAGGCGCCGTTTTCCAAAGCAAAATTCATCAAGCCATCCAGCAGTGTAAAGCCGTTTTTCGTAAAACGGTTATCTGTTGTGGGATCAATGCCCAGCTCTGTCAGCGCCACAACCACCTGGGCTGTGGATTCTGCATTGCCAAAACTGCCGTCTGTGCCTTGCAGCAGGCCCAGCCGGTTGACGGCCGCCTCCACCGCCTCTTTGGCGTCTGGATCATCCAAATGTTTGGCCAGCGCCTGCACGGCCATGGCCGTCATATCCACGCTGAGCGTTTTCTTATCATAAAGACCAAACCCGCCTTCTGGCAGCTGATATTCTTCCACCAAACGGCGCACCATCTCCTCTACGGTGATGGCGGCATCTGCCGACGGAAGAAAATCGCCATGGGCCTCCGTGGCCAAAAGGGCAAAAATCAGCTCATTGGAGCCTTGACGGCTGCCCAAAATGCCGTCCGGCGTGATGCCGGGGAAATTTTTTGCCTTGTTCCAGCTAAAATCCAGCAAATCCACGCCGCCCACATTCTGCGGATGGATGCCCAAGGCCGTCAAGGCCAGGGCCAGGCGCTGGGTTTCCGTCACTTTGTTTTCAAACCGGCCGCTTTCTTTGGCCGCTTCTGCCTGCACGGTCGCTATAACCTGTGCCTCATACTGATCCACATATTGTTCCGGCAGCTGGCTGCCTGCCCGGGCAAAGGCCATTATGGTCCACTCCTGGCCAAAGGACGGCGCCGTAATGGCAGAAAGCTGATAGGCAGTCGTTTTTTTCAGCGCTTCTTCCACCTGCGTTTTGGCAGGCAGCACAGGTTTTTCTTCTCCCTCTTCCACTGTCACCGTCAAAGTGATGGGCTCTCCCTGATACGTTTCATCCATGGGGGTGCCAATCAAAGTTACGGTGCCGGCTTTTAGCCCGCGGATGAGCCACTGGTCGTTGGAGACGGTGCCTTCGTTTTCATAAGCGGCCTCATCGCCAATCATAATCACTGGATAGCTGCGGTAAACAGAAACTTCTCCCTCGCCGCTTTGCGTCCAGGTCATGTTGCTTTCTGAAACATAGAGCCCGTCGGGATAGTTTGCCGAAGGGGCAGAGTTTGGCCCCGTCATCACCAAACCGGCATCCACCACTTCTCCCGTTTTTACGGTGAGGGTTGTTTCCTTTGCCGTTAAGCTGGTTAACGGATTCAAATAGGCAACGGTCACCTGGCTTTGTCCCGTCACAGGCTGTGTCAATTTGGGATCTTGGCTGGTGACAGTCAGTGTCACTGTGCCAGGTTTTTTTGGCACCAGATTATTTTGCAGCGAAGCATAATATTGCAGCACACTGTGATCGCTGGTTTCCACGCCATAGGCACGGGCATAGGTGGCATCTGTGGGCGTGACAACGGCAATTTGCTGGGCCGAGCTTACCACAGGCTCTCCCGTTTCATCCAGCAAATATAAGGGGTTAAAGCTGGCTGCCCCCGGCGTATCGTTTTGGCCGATGGAATTGGGATTGCGCCGGTGCATATAAAACGTGCCGGAAAAGGCCGGTGTGATGGATTCCACCGGAGTATATTGGGAAGAAACGGTCAGCTGCTGCGTCGTTTTCCCCAAAGAGGCTGTAATGGTGACAGAGCCAGGCTGCTTTGCCTCCACCCAGCCCAAGGAATCTACAGATACAACTGCACTGTTGCTGCTGGTCCAATGAAATAATCCATTGTAAACTGCAAAAGGCTCACTGCCATCGACAGAGACATAGGGCGAAATTGCTGCGCCACCGGAGAAAATGTAAGTGCCGCCTGTATAATCTATCCCATCGGCATAGAGGTATAACGTATAATTTTGAGGCACCTCTGCTTGTAATGTAAACTGCTCAATGGTTTCTCCGCTTTGGGCATCTTTTGCCTCCACCAGCACCGTGCCTGCCTGACGTACAAAAACTTTTCCTGCCCGGGTTACAATCACCGGTGCATTTTGCTCTGAAGAGGTACTGCTCCAGCTTATGTCATCTTCATATCCTTTCAAGGAAAGGATTGCTACATACCCGCTCTCTAAACCAAATACATCTGTCTTCAATGTGCTAGAAGCTGATAAAGATTGTATCTCTCCTGTCACCAGATCTTCCATCTGCACAGGGTAAAAGGTGCCGACGGCAGAAAAATCCGGTCCGAAATAAGGAAAGCCTTCTTCGCTTTTGGTCCAGGCCATGCCGTTGTCTCTGTTATCGTTTAACGCTTGACGGAATAGGTCGCTGCAAATTTCCTCTAACGTCGTTTTTCTTCCGCCAAAGGCTCCTTCTTCGCCTGCTGTGCCTGCCACGGCGTTTTCGCCGTAAACCCAAACGCTGTTTTCTATGATCAAAGCCTGGCCCATCCATTGCCCGGCCATGCCTCCCACATCGGCGCCTGTCACCTGCCCCAGGACATAGGTGTTTTCAATGGTGGCTGCGGCCGATTGGCCTGCCTGCCCGGCAATGCCGCCGGCCAGTTCTGCTCCGCCTTCCACATCGGCCCAGCTGTAGCAGTTGGTGATGGTGCCATCCAAGACAGCGGCAAAGGCGCCGCTGCCTTGCACTGTGCCGCTCAGCCCCAGGTTTTTCACTTTGCCGGTGATGGCGGAAAATAGAGGCGCTGCTCCATTGGCAAAGGTGATTTGGTGTCCGTTGCCATCTAAAATTCCTTGCAGCGCATTAGGGTTTCCGTGATAGTCTGTGAGGTCTGATGTCAAGATATAAAACCCATGGCCGTCCACTGCCTCCAGCTGCTGGGCTGTTGCAATCTCCGTCCATGCCACCGGCTCCAGGCGGTCCATGGCTGCTTGCAAGGTACTGGTTTTTTCCAGCACTTCTGCCTCTGTGGCAGGATGTCCATTTTCTTCTACTTCCCAAATCCAGTTGGAGATTTCTTGGTAAATGGGGGCAAATGCACTCCAAGACGAGGCAGTATACTCGCTATAAACCAGGTCGCTTGCCGCCTCTTCCACTGCTTTTAACGCCGAAAAAGAAGCTTGGGTAATGAGCTGGCTTTGTGCCTGCCGCAGCGCCTCCACCTGGCGGTCCAGCTGGTCTTGAGTGAGAAAGGCACTCTCTTTGAGGGCCTTTGCCTCTGCCAGGGCATCGGAAAAAGGCTGCCAGGAAAAATCTGTATAGGCGGCCTGCTGATACGCTTCTGCCTCTGTCACAGCCTGCTCCCAAGCTGCCCAGTCCAGGGTGTTTTCTGCCGTACCGTCGGAGATGGCGCCGCTTGGCATCCATTGGCCGTTTTTTTCTTCCCAAAATCGAGCCCCTTCTGTCGCACCGGCCAGCTGGTTCAGCATCCCAGTAATTTCACTTTGATTCTCTTCCGTCAGCAGCATACTTTCTGTGACAGAGCCAGATTGGATGGCTTTTTTGGCCTTTTCCTCTTTCCAGTAACAAAACGAGGCTTCTGCCCCGCTGCCTCCGCCAGCAATGCCATAACAATCCCCATACGAACCAGCTGTCAAAACGCCTGTGGAAACGCAGCCTAAGATGGTGCCTCCGGTAAGACTGCCCACAAAGCCGCAGGCATTACTGATGATACCCGTTGCTGTTACATAGGCCATCGACACGCTGTTTTCCAGCCGTCCTCCTGTCATCTTTTTTGCAAAAGCGCCCACTGTTTCCGCCGCTTGAACGTTGCCATCCAAAATCATATTTTTGGCCTGGCCGGAAAAAGCGGCAAATAACGGCGTGCCGCTGAGGGTGATGGTGTGGCCATTGCCATCGATGGTGCCGCTATAATCCATGGGCGTCCAGTCGGCAGGCAGTGTCACATCGGAGGACAGCGTCACATCTTCTCCCGCCAAAATCGCCTGATAAAGTGCATCGCTGTCGCCCGGTTCCAGCGCCAAAAGCAGAGGCGCCGAAAACAGAGTTGGCTGCACCGTCAGTCCCTCCGCGGCTGTATCTGCCGGGAGATTTTCTGTGGGTTTGGGCATTGGGTTTGCCTTTTCTTCTTCCTTTTTTGTTTCTTCTATGAAAGAGGTATCTGTATCTTCTCCCGTTTCTTCTCGGTTCTCTATATCGCCTTCTGTGCCGCCTTCCGGTTCCCCTTCCGATGTGCCTTGGTCAGAATCTTTCTGTTTTTCTTCCAAGCCTTCTTCCTGTTTTTCTGTTTGGACTTCTTTTAGCGCTTCCGTTTCGTCCGTTTGCTCCGTTTCGCTTATGGCTCCTTCTGCTCTGCCGGCGTCTTCCAGCAAGGTTTCCGTCGCCGATGCCTCCTTTGTGACATCGGCCGCCGCCGTCACCGGCGCAGACGAAAGCAGCAGTATGGCCGCCAAAGCGCCTGCCATCACCCGTTTCCAACTGTGTTTTTTCATGGTTTCCTTCCTTTCTGTCGTTCCCATCCATCGGTCTGGTGGAAAGAGATGCAAAAAAAGGCGCAGCAAAAAGGCCATATTTCCTATGGCTTTTGCTGCGGCCGTATTCTCGCATACACATTCCGACAAGCCTGCCTTACAGACGCCAGCGTCTGCACACACGCAGCAAGTCTTGCCTCAAAACAGCAGGTATTCTGACTCCATCCCGTTTCCATGGGTTCTGCCTTCCCAGAAAAAGTTCCAGTGACCGGCCCTTTGGCCGACGAACCCATAAAAGATGACTACAGCAACGGCGCTTGTTCGGTTTGCCCTGTGGCCTCCGATTCCCTTTTCACCCAATCTCATGGACACTGTTTTGCCGAATTGTTTTCCCGTTTAACGTATCACAATCGCCTTCGTTTGTCAATGACAGCCCCTGTTTTCCAAAGAAAAACGGCCCTTTGCCAAAGCAAAGGGCCGCCAAGAAGAAGGAGAGCAAACTGCACTTCCTGTAGAAAGAAAAGAGTATGTTATTCCGACAGATAATCCATGGCCGTCTGCACATGAAGTGCTGTGCCGTGCCATAAAATATCTTCATCCACCTGGAAAATAGGACTGTGCAGCGGAATATAGGTGCCTTTTTCGCGGTTGGCAATATTCAAAAATACAAAGGTGCCTGGCACTCGTTCCATGTAATATGCAAAGTCCTCGTTCCCCATGGAAGCTTTGAAATTGGTGCTGACCGCATTTTCACCCAGCACTTTTTTGCCGGCTTGAATCACCAATTCTGTCATGGTTTCATCATTTAATACCGGTGGTGTACCATCCACCCATTCCACTTCGCAGCTGCAGCGCATGGACTGGGCAATACCTTTGGCGATTTCTTCCACCCGTTTGATGTAATAGGCTCTGGTGGAAACAGAGGTGGTGCGGATGGTGCCTTCCAGCATCACATCATCGGGAATGACATTCCAGAAGGAACCGGCATGGAATTGGCAGATGGAAAGCACACGCGGTTCATCACCAGGCAGTTCCCGGCTGGCAATGTTTTGCAGGGCCATGACAATCTGGGATGCCGTTACAATGGGATCAATGCCCAGCTGCGGCAAAGATCCATGGCAGCCTACGCCTTTGACACGAATCACAAACCGGTTGCCCGATGCCATCATGCATCCAGGAATCACAATCACCTGGCCAGGCTCATAGATTTCTGGATCCATGGGCCAAACGTGCATCCCAAAACAAGCCGTTACTTTTGGGTTCTCCATGCAGCCGCCTTCCAACAGCATCTTTGCTCCTGTGATAATTTCTTCTCCCGACTGGAAAAACAATTTCACCGAGCCGTTGAGCTTGTCTTTATTCTCGTTTAATACTTTGGCAGCACCCAGCAGCATTGCCACATGATTGTCGTGGCCGCAGGCATGCATCTGTCCCTCCGTTTTCGATTTATAAGGCAGGTCTTCGTTTAATTCCTTGATGGGAAGGCCATCAATATCGGCACGCAGCGCAATGACTTTGTCCGTATGCTTGCCTTCAATCAAAGCAACAATGCCGCTATCCAGCACACCGTCTTTTGTCACTGTGTTTTTCTGATAGGGAATCCCCATCTGGTCCAGCTGCTCACAGATAAACGCCTGGGTTTTGGGGTTGTGGATGCCAAGCTCCGGAAACTGGTGTAAGGTCCGTCTGGTCTGTACCACATACTCCTGCACATCTTTGCACTGTTGGGTTATTGTTTTCATGATCATACTCCCTTTCTCTCCACCAAATACGTCAGCCAATGGATCTACTTCTTTTATTCTGCTGTCCTTTTCTTTTGCAGATTGTAGAGGAATCTGGAGAAAAGAATGGACAGGACAACACAAAGCAGCATTGCCACATAAGAGGGTAACTTCAACCCATAGTTTAACACAAGAGCCAAACAAATGCCAAAGACACAAATTTTTGCTTCTTTCAGTGCAAACTGACCTAATACTGCGCCAAAAATGGCAGGCACCGTATAATTGCTGAAAGCTTTTACCACCACATCAGGCAAAACTGCCAAAATGCTGGTGCCAATCAAGGCTGCCAATGTGGTAAACAAGATACTGGTGATGGCCGAGCCGGTGATCCCCAGGGTAGAAACAATCTCCCCTTCTCTGGTACCCGGTTCCACGCCGGTGACTTCCAAGGCCGTCGCCGCACAGGGAATGCGCAAGTTTGCCAAGTTCCCTGTCAAAAACGCAACGTATGTGCCCGAAAGGCCCACCACAGTATAATAAGTAATGGGTTCCACCACATACAAAGCGCCCCAGGCCGCCGCCGAAAGGCCCCAGCATTGCAGCACTTCTTTGACGCTGACCGTCACACCCTGCGTGATGCAAAGATAGATGGATGGCAAAAATGCTGTCAGGGAAGCCAAAATCATGGTGATGACACCAATATGCACAATCGGTTTGTCCCAAATTTTCGTATATTCGGCATCGGTGATTCTCTGTTTTTCCATCATAATCTGCCCCCCTTTTCTCAACCCAGTAACCCAGCAACAACCATGGCGCCAATCATGGCAATCCCCACGGCATACTCTTTTACCAAAGGCACCTTTGGCGCAACAAATTTGCTCAGTGCCGCCATAATCAAAAGCCCGCTGATGGAAGCAATCAGTTCTCCGCCGCCCAGCATCATTTTATCTACGCTCAGCTTGGAAAACACACCAACCATTGCCGCTGTACTGAGCACAACCAGCCATTTGGAATCGTTGCCGCCAATTTTGTCCCGTACTTTCCCCAGTTTGTTGCCAAACAAAATCACAAACCACATCCATCCCTGGGTGCCAAGAGCCAGGGTAATCCAAGACAAAGCCAGCGCTTTCATATTATAATCTTCGCCGCCAAAAGTCACGCCGGCCACTTCTGCCCCAATCTGGGCATTCATCAATTCCAGCGGAGCCGAACCAATGACAGAAAGCCGCTGCCAGCTTAAAGGGCCGCCAATGACCGACATCATGCCAACCATCACAATAAAAATACCAATACTGGGGCCAATGGCCGTAATCAAACCGCTGCGGAATGCTCTTTTGCACTTTTCCTGCGGCATTTCAATTTCTTTTGCCGCCCGCAGCGCAATTTTGGTGAATAATACCGATTGAATAATAGCGATAATGACAATGACAGAAGCCAGCACCCAAACCATGGGTGAGTTTGCAAAATTCATTAAAGTTTCATTCATGACAAGACTCCTTTTCTCTGATTACCGAAATTCGACGGTCTGCACACCTTGTTTCTCAATGTCTTCTTTCAAAAGCAGCATGGTTTCGCGGGAGGGGGTTTGAAACTGGCTTTGTCCAAATTCCAGCCCCAGCGCCTCATATTTCGCCTCTCCATACTGGTGGTACGGCAGCAGCTCCATTTTGGCTTTTGGCAGATGCCTGGCCACAAAGGCTGCTGTTTTTTGGATGTTTTCCCGGTCGGCATTCACTCCTTCGATGACAGGCACACGGATGATTACTTCCGCCGGCAAAGTGCGATACTGTTTGATGTTATCCAGTATCACATCCAGCTGGGCGCCGGTATAAAGCCGATGTTTTTCCCCGTCCATGGATTTGATGTCTGTAAAAATCATTTGAAACCGTTCCAGCACCGAAAAACAACGCCTGTCATGAAAATAAGACGATGTTTCGATGGCTAAATCGATGCCCTTATCATACAAACGTTTGGAAAGTTCATTCAAAAAATCCAGCTGCAAGGTTGGTTCTCCACCGGAAAACGTCACGCCGCCGCCGGATTGCCGAAAGAATGGAACATATGGTTTCAGCTCCTGTAATACTTCTTCCACTGAAACTTCCTTGACCATTTCTTTTCGTGCTCCAGTAGGACAGACTGCCACACATGCTCCACAGGCAGTACATCGGATACGCTCCCTTGGAATGTTTAAGTCAATGCCAATGCCTTCGGGGCAGACGGCTGTACATCTTCCGCAGCCAATACAGTTTTTTGAAAAAAAAGCCACTTTCTGCTGCTGTGTCAATCCTTCTGGATTGGCGCACCAGGCGCAGCGCAGCGGGCAGCCGGCCAAAAAAACGGTGCTGCGAATGCCGTTGCCATCATTGACTGAAAAATTCTGAATTTGTAAGATCCTTCCCATCCACTGCATGATTGTTCTCTCCTTTTTCTTCCCCGCCCGCCGGAATCCTCCGGCAGACGGGAAAACTTCCTTTTGTATGTACCGTCAATATGCGCCGTGGGCATTCCGGGCAATGATGGCATCTTGCATCGATTTGGAAAGGTTGACAAACTGTGTGCTATAGCCGGCCACCCGTACCAGCAAGTCTTTGTATTGTTCCGGATGTTTTTGCGCCTCATACAACACTTCATTGGAAATGGTGTTAAACTGCACATGGAAAGCGCCCAAAGAGAAGAAGGAGCGGATCATGGCGCCCAGGTTTGCCTGGCCCCGCTTTGTTTTCACCAGTTCTTCATTGAGACGTAAATTTAATAACGTGCCGCCGGAATACACATCCTGGTTGACTCTGGCTGCCGAGCGCATGGCCGCCAGCGGCGTCGACTGGTCGCTTCCCACAAAAGGAGAAACGCCTTCGCTCAATGGTTCTTTGGCTTTTCTGCCGCAAGGCGTTGCGCCGCAGACTTTGCCGGCCGGCAGATAATTGGAAATCCCCATAAACGCCGGGTTAAAGCGAGAGCCAAACACATCGGTATACTGATGTACTTCATGATAGTAGAAGTTGGCAATTTCCGTTGCAATGGTATCCACATAAGGATTGTCATTGCCATATTTTGGCGCATGAAGAGCCATCTGCCGCAGCGCTTCGTATCCTTCCCAGTTCTGCAACAGCGCTTCATGCAGCGTTTCCATATCGCAGACTTTGTCTTCAAATACCAGTTTTTTGATGGCCGCCAAAGAATTGGCGCAAACAGCCAGACCAATGCCCGTAATAACAGGGCCCACATTATATTTAGCGCCGCCCATGCTCAAATCTTTTCCGTTTTTCATACAAGCTTCGTTGCAGGAAGAAAGGAAAGGACGAGGCACCATTTCCTGATGCAGCCTTTGGGCTGTCAGTGTGGCAATGATGCTGTGGCGGCAAAGGTTGGCCAGCTGCCGGAAGAAGGCTTCTTTCACTTCTTCATAAGAGCCAAAGGCAGAAGGATGTTTCTCATCCAGCCCCAGCTTTTTGCCGCTTAAGATGCTTTTGCCTTCGTTTAAAGCAAATTCCAGTGCAGAGCCAAAGTTCAAGTTCACAGCTGCCGTCCACTCGCCTGTTTTGCGGAAATGAGGCACCACACAGCCGCAGTTGGACCAGTCTCTGGCATCTTCCGGTTCATAGCCTGCATTTAACAGCATCTGATAGCCGGCCTGGTCGTTATGGATGGCAGGAAAACCAGTGCCTTTGCTGACCAAATGGGTGACAGCTTCCATAAATTCTTCCGGGCAGTCGGGGTGGATTTTCACACTTAAGCCCGGCTGATGGGTTTTCACTTCTTCTGTTGCCTTCAAGCACAAATAGGAAACGGCGTTGGTGGCATCATGGCCTTCTCTGGTTCGTCCGCCTACCGTCAGGTTTTGGAATTGGTTATATCCGGCAAAGAAGTCGGCCGTGTTGGCGGAGATGGTCCAAACCCATTCCGAAAGCTTCAGCCATAAGGCGTCAATCCATTCCTGGGCAGTGGCCTCATCTATTCTGCCTGCTTTGACATCTGCCTCATAATAAGGATACATATACTGGTCAAACCGGCCTGGGTTCAGCGCCAGCGGATTTTCTGACAAAATACCGCCCAGCTGGGTAAACCACATAAACTGAATGGCTTCTTTCATGGTGCGGGGCGGATGTTCCGGCACCCAGCGGCAAATGGAAGCAATTTCCATCAATTCTTTTTTTCTTGTTTCGTCTGTTTCCCTTTGGGCCATGTTTTCCGCTTCGTCGGCATAGCGATTGGCAAAACGGATGATGCCCTTCGAGGTCAAAATCACAGAGCGATAGAAGTCAATTTGATTGATTTCTTCTATGGTAATTCCTTTTAATTGACTCAGATAATCTTCTGCCTCTTTTATGATGCCGCCAAATCCTTTTATAAACAGCACATCTTGATAATCTGGTGTCGTTTCCCCTACGGCTTGACGCCATTTGCTGTCATTATCCACAATGCCGGTATCAATGGCAATGTCACGGCTTTCTTCCGGCAGCTGCTGCAAGAAATGTTCTTCCAGGGATTTTCCCTTCCAATAAGGGAAAATTTCTTTTCTGACAAATTCCCTTTGTTCCTCTGTCATCACATAAGGATCCTGCGGCCTGGTGTCAAAGGTATCCATTTCCCGGTCCACCCAGGTCCAGGAAAACTCCGGCGTCAAAATCCCGCATTTACGAAATTCTCCAATGGCGCCTACCACCAGTTCCCCTTCAAAAATATGTACCCCCAGCTGATCGCAGGTATCATAAAACGCCTGCGCCCGGCGGATGCATACGGGCTGTCCTTCCGTTTTTTTGTGAGACTCCGTCCAAATCTTTGCCCGTTCATAAGAAATGGCCGGTTTTGCCTCCACATAGTTTTGTCTGATTTTCTCTATTCTTTCTGTGACCGACACGATGATTCCCTCCTTAAAAATAGTCAATATTCTGCATTATCCAATACCAAGAGATTATTTTGTGCATTATATTGTATTGTATAATTCCTTTCTTAATACGTTATAACGCACTTCTTTTTTCTTTAAAATACCATAATGTTTTTAGAAAGTCAATGATTTTTCGTTTTTTTATCTAAAATTTTTCCATATCCTTTCTATTTTTCGTGCATTAAATCAGACACTATCTATTTGCATCCCAATAATTTGTGTATAATATAACGCATCTTTTTATGCGTTATTCCGTACTTTCGGTTTCTTGACAAAAAAATACAGCTATGATATACTGTTTAAGCTAGATTATTTCTTATATTAGAATCATTCTCATTTATTCTATTGCCCATGGAAAAGGAAGTGTTTGCTTGGATAAATCAGAATCTCAGCCACCGATCATAGATATCATTGCAGAAAATTTAAAAAATTTGCGGCAGGAAAAAAAATTGAGTCTGGACAATGTTTCAGAACTGACTGGCGTGAGCAAAAGCATGCTGGGACAAATTGAACGCTGCGAATCCAGTCCCACCATTTCCACCTTGTGGAAAATTGCCACGGGGCTGCATATTTCTTTTACGGCACTGATGGAAGCTCCTCGTGCCGAAGCAACGGTAGTCCATAAAGACGACTTAAAACCCATCATCATTGAAGATGGGCATTTTCGTCTTTATCCCATGTTCTCCTGCAGCAAGTCCAGAAATTTTGAGATTTTATATATTGAAATCGATCCCCATACTGAGTCTTACTCTCTGCCCCACGATCCTGGAACGGAGGAATTTATCACCGTCTATTCCGGTGTCATGGAAATACAGCTTGGCGACGCTGCCGGCCATGTGATCCCCAGCGGCGCATCCATTTCCTTCAAAGCTGATCAGCCTCACACCTATAAAAACACTACAGACCATCCAGTCCGGCTTTCCATGGTGATTTTTTATAAATACATGCCGGTTTTGGCCGTTTAAGCATCTGCCGCCTTCGGGCGGCTTTTTTCTCGCTTTTTTGCTTGCGGCAAGCTGCCATTGCCGTTTATAATAAACCATGGAAAAAGGAGGTTCTGTCATGAACAAAAAAGAGATTTTAGAACTGAAAAAGCGCTGGACCAAAAACGGCTGCACCTTTACCCGCCTTTGCGGCTGCTATGTGGACGCCGAAAAAAATGTTCTGCTGCATCTGGGCGAAACATTTTTGACTTTGGACGACGAAGAGTTTTATAAATATTTGGATATTGCCAAAAAAACCTTGTCCGGCACACCGCAAAACCAGCTGTTAACCCTGGATTTTCTGCCCGATGAAACAGGGCGGGACCGGCAAAACTTTTTGCTTGCCCTGCGGGAGAGCAAGCTGAAAAACGACGATTTGCTGGAACGGTTTTATGAACAGGTCATCGATCGCTGCCAGCTGGAAGGAAACTACTTAATTTTGCTCTTTCACGATGCCTACGACATCATCAAAAAAACGACGGATGCGGAAGCCTTGGATGAGTCGGAGGAAGTATACGAATATATCCTCTGCGCCATCTGCCCTGTCACCCTCTCCAAAGCGGCCTTGGGTTATCGGGAGGAGGAGCATCGCTTCGGCTCCCGTATCCGCGACTGGGTGGTGGGTGCGCCGGAAACTGGGTTTCTTTACCCGGCCTTTCATGAGCGCAGCACAGACATCCACAGTCTGCTTTTGTACACAAAAAACACAAAGTCGCCCCAGACCGACTGGATGGCCTCTTTGCTTGGCTGCATCCCCAAACAAACGGCCACCGAGCAAAAGGAATTATTCCACAGCCTGGTGACAGAAGCCTTAGAAGAAACGGAAGACAACGCCGAAGCCATTTTTGCCGATGTGCAGCAAACCCTTTCTGCTGTGCTGGACGAACACCACGCCATATACGACGATGCGCCTTGTTTCCTTTCTCCATCGGAAGTGCAGGACATCTTAACAGACAGCGGCATGGCACAAACCACAGCCGAACAAGTACAAGCTTCTTACGCCGAAGCCTTTGGCCAAACCCTGCCCCAAGGGGACCATCTGCTGGATGAAAAGGCGTTGCAGGCAGGCCAGCAGCTGCGCAAAGAAAAACGGCTGATGCAGCAAGTGTCCCTGTTAAGCCGCCGCCTGGAAGAACTGGAGGGTGCTGCCCCGGCAGACGATGGGGCTAACACAGACCAGCCGCCTCTGCCGCGCCAGGCAGAAGAGCACGCCTCCGCCCTTTCCTTACGCCTGCCCATCCAAAAGGCGGCCCAGGTGAAAACCACCTTGCTGGATGGCAAAAAATATCTGCTGATTCCTTTGGAAGAGGAAGAAACAGCCCTCATCAACGGCGAACTGCTGCAAGAAACGGCAAAAGACCGGTTGGAGTAATTCCAACCGGTCTTTTTATGCCAGATCCAATAAATCGGTCCGTTTCTTTTGATACAAATAATATCCAATGCCCACCGCATCGGCCAAAAACCACCCAATGGGGATGGCAACCCAAATGCCTACCGTTCCAATGGCTGCTATGGGCGAAAGCACATAGGCCAACACCACGCGGGTGCCCAAAGAAACCATGGTCAGCACCAAACTCATCCCTGGCCGCTTGATGGCCCGGTAGAATCCATACAGCAAAAATAGACAGCCAATGCCCAAATAAAAACTGCCTTCAATCCGCAGGTACTGCACCCCCACTGCCACAATTTCTGTTTCCTCCGGTGCAATAAAAAAATGCATCAGCGGACGGGCCATGGCACAAACGCCAACGGAAATGATGACACAAAACAATGCCGTAATCTTTGCCGCCTGAACAATAGCCCTGCGGATTCTGTCTTTCTTTTTGGCGCCATAATTTTGTGCCACAAACAGCGAAAAGGCATTGCCAAAATCTTGTACCGGCATATAGGCAAAGGAATCAATTTTCACCGCCGCTGCATGGGCCGCCATCACCACCATGCCAAAGCCGTTGATGATGCCCTGCACCAGCAGGATCCCAAAATTCATCACTGACTGCTGTAAACAAGTCAGCACCGAGGCCTGGGCAATCTCTTTGATCATTTCCGTCGAGAAAAAAAGATGGCGTTTTTTTAGCCGCAGCTGCTTTTCTTGCACCAGTGTATAAAAGGCCAATCCCAGGCCGCTGAACCCTTGCGCCAGCACCGTCGCCTCGGCAGCCCCGGCCACACCCCGCTCCAGCCCCATCACAAACAGAACATCCAGCCCCACATTGAGCACCGCCGCCACCGCCAAAAATATCAGCGGCGCCACAGAATTGCCAATGCTGCGCAGCAAAAAAGCAAAGTAATTATAAAAAAACGTAAATAAGATGCCCAGGAAAATCACCTGTAAGTATTCTCCCATCAACCCAGAAACGTCATCCGGCACCCCCATCCAAAGAAGAATTTGATCCTTGAGCACGATCACCGCCACATTCATCGAAAGGGCCACCAAAAAAATCAGCACAAAGGAAACAAACATGCTGTTTTTCATCTTGTCTTGGTTGCCTGCCCCATAAAAAATGGAAAACACCGTGCCGCTGCCCATGCAAAGCCCCAGCACCACCGAAGTCAAAAAAGTCATCAGCGAATAGGAGCTTCCTACGGCCGCCAAGGCCTCAGGCCCCAAAAACCGCCCCACCACCCAGGTGTCGGCCACATTATAAAACTGCTGCAATAAATTGCCTAAAATCATGGGGATGGCAAAAAGCACCATGGTTTTTGTGATGCTGCCTGTAGTCAAATCTCGCTCCATCACAAACCTTCCTTTCGTTAAAACAAACCTACATTTCGTAAAAATTATAGCAAATATAACTTCTTTTTTCAACTTATTTCTTTCCACTTGTCAAATTTACTCCTTTTCGCTATACTTAAAGAAAAAGGAGGAATCACCATGTTTTTAGACGGTTTGGACGAAACGGATCGAAAGATCCTTTCCTTGCTCATAGAAAACGGACGGATGCGCTATTCCGATTTAGGCGATGCCGTATCTCTTTCCCGGGTGGCTGTGCGGGCCCGGGTGCAGGCGCTGGAAGAGCGCGGCATCATCGAAGGCTATACCACCATATTAAATCCGCAAAAAATCAGCGGCGCTGTATCCTGCTATTTCGACATGGAAACAGAACCGGCATCCTTTGCCGCCGTCTGCCGCGCGCTTTGTGCAGAACCTTTGATTACTCAGCTCTATCAAATCTCCGGCTCCTGCCGTCTCCATATCCATGCCGTCTGCGCAAACCAGGCAGAGCTGGAATATCTGCTTTCCCATGTTCTGGAACCGCTGCCCGGCATCCGTAAACTGGAGCAAAACGTCATTCTTTTGCGGCTAAAAGATGTCAAAGGTCTTCGGCTATAAAAAAAGCCCGTTTTCTGTTCTTGCTGAAAACGGGTTTTTCTTTGCATAAAAGCCGCCTTTTTGGCAAAGCTAGCCATGAGGTGAGAACCATGGATATTTATATTGCACTGCGCCCCAGCTGGCAGTTTACGGGACGGCGGCTGGTGTTTTTAAAAGATATTGCAGAAATTTGGAGCCCTTCTATTCCTCTTTCCAGTTTGGAAGAGCTGGTCGTTTACACCGTTCCTCCCGATGGAGAAGATGTGGTGGCTCTATCGGCCGTGGATGTGGCGCGGCTGATTGGCCGCAGCTTTCCCACTGCCACAGTGCAGAATTTTGGCCAGGATGCGGTGTTATTGGAATGCACCATGCAAAAAACGCAAAAAAAGCCATGGCAGTATTTGAAAGTGGCAGCCATTTCTCTGGTGTTGTTTTTTGGTGCCTCAACAGCCATCTTAAGCTTCCATCACGACGGGGAAATTCCCAAAGTGATGCAGGACTATTACCGGCTGTTTACCGGTGAAGAAAACGAGCGGCCCTATCTATTGGAAATTCCTTATACCATCGGCCTTTCTGCCGGCATTTTGCTCTTTTTTAACCATTTTTCTTCCAAAGCCAGCAAACAAGATCCCACCCCCATTGAAGTGCAAATCACCACTTACGAAACGGAAGTCAATAGCCATAAAATTGCCTCTGCCCAGAAAAAAAAGGAGGATGCCTCATGACGCTGCTGCGTGATTTTTGGCTGATTGTTTTGGGATTTTCCTCCGGCGCTTTGGTGGCCGCCGGTATTTTTGCCTTCATTGCCATCATTGGCCTGGTGCCTCGTTTGGCACAAAAAACACACACAGAATCTGCCTGCCGTTTGTATGAAAGCTGTATTACGGCAGGCGGCATTTTTGGATGCCTGCCTCTGGTGTTTGATTTTGTGCTGCCCATTCCCCAGGTTTTGTTTATTCCCATCGGATTTTTCGTGGGTATTTTTATTGGCACGCTGGCCGTATCGCTGGCAGAAGTGCTCAATGTGGTGCCCGTTTTTTTGCGCCGGGCCCATTTGACCATGGGTATCTCCGTTTTTTTGCTGGCCGTTGCCCTGGGAAAACTGGCCGGCGCCCTGCTTTCCTTTCTGGTTTTCTATTTTGCGTAAGGAGGAGATCTGATGACAAAAGAAGCCTATCAAACCCTGTCCGAACAAGCCGTTCCCCCCAGCAAATGGCTGCGCAACGCTCTGCGGGCCTTTTGCACTGGCGGCGCCATCTGCGCCATGGCCCAGCTTTTCTTCCATGGCTTTACCATCCTTTCTTTTTCCGAAACAGAGGCATCCCTGCTGGTCAACCTTGTCCTCATCGGCGCCACCACCCTTTTGACCGGCTTTGGCCTCTTTTCTAAACTGGGAAAATTCTGCGGCGCCGGCACCTTCATCCCCATCACCGGCTTTGCCAACGCCGTCGTTTCTCCTGCCATTGAATACCGCACCGAAGGATTGATCTTTGGCACAGCAGCTAAGATGTTTACAGTAGCCGGACCAGTTTTGGTCTTTGGCACCGTTTCTTCTGTGGCAATGGGGATGCTGCGGCTGCTTTTTTTGGCGTTTTTTGCTTGACTAACCCTTCTTTTTCCCGTATGCTGGATTTTAGGAATAAAAAGGGGGAATCCTGATGAAATCAAGAGAACGTATCCTTGCCATCGTCTATATGGTTTTAGGCGCCGTGCTCTGCGTCCTTTCCGGGCTGGATGTGCTTCATGCGCCCTTAGTGCCAATCCTTGGCATTGCTTTACTCATCAGCGGATTTAGTATGCTGCTGCGCACCAATGTCTGGAGAAGAAAAAACCTGGAGCATGGTGCTTCATCCACAGAGCCAAAAGAAGAAAAAAAGCCATGACCGTTGTCCATGCTTCGGTCCTGGCTTTTTTTTCTATCCTTTTTTATTGTAAAACAGCATCTGGATGAAGGCAGGCTGCCGCAAGCCCTTGAAAAAAGAGCCCACAGTGATACCCGTCTGCGGCAGCATGATGAATGGTTAGCGCCAGGGGCATCCATGCCCTTCCCTGCCGCATCTCCCATTGGCCCCAACAGACCATAGGCCGCAGAAACAGATGGTTGTCCCTGCTGTGCATGGTGAGAGAAGTAAAGGAAAACCAGGGAACACAGCTGAAAAGCACAACGCCTCTTTGCTGCACCGGACGAATCTGGCGGTCAAAAAAATCTTCTTTTTGCCGCTGCATATTGGAAGCAAACTGCAAAAAAGACCTTCCCTTTGCCAGTGACAAGCTGTCCATCTCCTTCGTCTTTGGATCCATCACCGTATATTCTGCCGCCAGTTGATCCCAATAGCCTAATTGTCCCTTTTCATCCAGGTCCAGACAAAACGCCTGCTGTTGTTCCATTTCCGAAAGCATCAAATAACAAACGGCGGCAAAAAACGATTGTTTCTCGCTTTTGCACCAAGCAAGCAGCTCTGTCACATCCAAATCTTTTGTGATGGTATAGGCAATATC
Source organism: uncultured Clostridia bacterium (assembly GCA_944381455.1). Lineage (GTDB taxonomy): Bacteria > Bacillota > Clostridia > Lachnospirales > Anaerotignaceae > Neoanaerotignum. The sequence goes on from CALWLF010000073.1 coordinate 27,690, forward strand.
TGCGGCCCAAAAATGGGAAAATGTCTTCTCTCTTTGCCATTTGCTTCGGTCCATGAGATGAAACATCCTCATTCCCCCTTTTCCTGTTTTGGCAGCGCCCCCGGCCGAAACAGTGGCGAAAGACCTTCCTCATAGTCTAAAAAAATGCTCCAGGAAGCATCCACACCAGCCAGTGCTCCCCTGGGAAAAGCAATGCCCATGGCATCGTCTGTAAAATAAATCCATTCATCTTGAAGCACCGTTGCCAATGCCTGCCCCTCCTCTGCCGTTAAGGCATTTTTTGCAAAAAACACCTCCAGCACTTCTTCTTTGGGCACGGCAAAAAGCGACCATACTGCCTGTTTTTGGCCGGTTTGGCGGTCAAAGGCTGCGCCAAAGCGATACTGTTCCGCCATCCGGTCCCCCACCGGCAGCGTCAATACTGTAGAAAAATAAATCACATCTTCTGCCGCAGCCGTTGGTCTTGTTTCCTGCTGCACTACGCGGGCGCTGTAACGTTCTTTTGCCTCCTGTTTTTTCAAATATTCGTCATAGGCTGCCTCCAACTCCGACGGCAAATCATATAGTGTCCCTTGTTTTTCATAATAAGCGGCCACAGTTTCCTGGGCCTCTGGCGGCAAATCCTCAAAGCCTTCCACCCCGGCTGCAAAAACATTCTGCGGCCCAACAGGCGGCTGAAGGGTTAATAGCTCGGTGCCGTCTTTTAGACAGTAAAATTGCCAAAAATCATTTTCCCAGCAATCGATCTGTGTACCGTCTGCCAAAATCACTGCGCTTTCCTGTTTCAGCGTGGCATAGGCCGACACTGGCTCCTTCTGCCTGCATCCGCCAAACAGCAGGAAAGAAAGGATGCAAACGGCAAATATCCCCCAAAACCTTTTTCCTTTCATGCCAGCACCTCCTTTCTTTTAGTATAGCATAGGCCGCAGCTTGCTGCAAAGTTTGTTTTGACTATCCTTCATCTTTTTCTGCAAAACGCATATGACTGCTGTACGCCCGCAAAAAAGCCGAACCCCATCCAAAGGGCTCGGCTCTGTTTGCTCGATCAATATTTCTTTTCTTCCATAAAATAATCGGGATAGGCTTGTTGCAGCCGTTGGGCCTCTGCCAGCCCAAAATCATGATGCTGATACAGAACATCCATCAGCACCTTCTCCTCGCCTGCTTCGATGGCTTTTACAATGGCTTTGTGCTCCCCGATAGACGTTTCCAGATATCCGCTCGTTTCAAAATCCAGCATATGATAGCGGATGGTGTGGTTATAAAACGTTTCCAGTGCCGGCCAAAGCACCCCATGGCCGGCCAGTGTAAATAACTGCCAGTGAAAGGCATGGTCCTGCTTCACATAGCCTTTGATGTCTCCTCGTTTGATGGCCAGCTGCTGTAACAACAGAATTTCTTCGCAGCAATCTTCCACCGGCCGCTTTTCTCTGGCCATGTGCCGCAGCACATCGCATTCCACCACATGGCGCATATAGCCGTATTCCCGCAGCAAGGAAATATCAATTTTGGCAACAAACGTGCCTTTGCTGGGGAAGATGTCGATAAACCCCTCGTCCGCTAACCGCAGCAGCGCTTCTCTCACAGGGGTGCGGCTTACTTCCATCTCCTCTGCCACTGCTTCCTCTCGGATACTGCTGCCCGGTTTCCAATGATGGTAGAGAATCTTTTCTTTCAGCTGGTCATAGATCTCCCGTTTGCCCCGCCGTCTGGTCATAAGCCTTCTCCTTCCTGCACATCGGTATAAAAGAGAGAAGCGCCATGGGCTACATCGCTGGCATTTTTCGTAAACAGCCCCAGCACGCCTTTGGTATATTTAGGCTGCTGCAATGGAGTGGTTTGTTTCCGCATCTTAAACACTGCCTCAATTTCTTCTGCTGTCTTTTTTTCGCCTGCAATCCCCACCACATCCAGGCATCTGTTTTCAATGTCAATGCGAATCAAGTCGCCTTCTTCCACATAGGCAATTTCGCCGCCGCAAATGGCCTCCGGCGATACGTGCCCCACAGCAAACCCACGGGTGGCGCCGGAAAAGCGGCCATCGGTCAGCAAGGCGCAGCTTTCGCTCAATTCCTTTTCATTATACAGCCGCTCGGTGGCCTTTAACATTTCCGGCATCCCGGCGCTTTTGGCTCCTTCATACCGAATGAGAATCACATCGCCTTTTTGGATTTTTCCTTCCTCAATGGCAGCAATGGCATCTTCCTCCCGGTCAAAGGGCTTTGCCGGCCCTTCATGAAAGGATTGGCCGTTTTGGATGGCCGCATGCTTCACCACGGCACCTTCTTTGGCGATATTTCCATAAAGGACAGAAATGCCGCCTCGCTTTTGAACAGGCGCCGCCAAGGTATGGATGATATCCCGTCTGGTCAGATTGAAATTTTTCAAGTATTGTTCCTGCATCCGAAAAAATCCCGTTTCCTCTAATTCATCCAAATTTTCTCCCACTGTTTTTCCCGTCACTGTCAAGGCATCCAAATGCAGCAAGCTCTTTAATTCCATCATCAGCGCCGGAACGCCGCCGGCATACCAGAGCATTCTGGTGGGCCATTTTCCTGCCGTTTTCAGCGAGCAAAGCACGGGCACTTCGTTGCTGATGTCGTCAAATTCCTTCAGTGTCACCCGAATGCCGTTTTGGGCAGCAATGGCCGGCAAATGGAGCAAAATATTGGAAGAACCAGACACAGCGGCGTGCAGAATCATGGCATTTTCAAAGGATTTTTTCGTCATAATTTGAGATGGGCGGATATCCTGCTCCACCAAAAACCGTATCTGTTTTCCCACCTTGCGGGCCAAGTGCTCCAGCGGCGCCTCGGCAGGAATCAGCGCATTGGTGGGCAAACTCATGCCCAACGCCTCTGCCATCACCTGCATGGTGCTGGCCGTGCCCATATATTGGCAGGAACCGCAGCCAGGCACAGCCGCCAGTTTATACCGCATCTCCTCTTCTTTTGTCATCTGTCCCTTTTCCACCAGCACATTGGTGTCATAACATACTTCCGGTGATACAAAGTCCGGACCAAACATCATAGAACCGCCGGAAACATGAAACCCCGGCAAATTTACCCGCAAATGGCTCATCAAATGGGCCGGCAGCGCTTTATCGCAGGAGGAAAGCGTCACCATGCCATCAAAGGGGTTGGCCAGAGCGTGGATTTCTGTCATGGCAGAAATCATATCTCTGGAAGGCAAGGAAAAATGCATCCCATCATGGCCCGTGGCCACACCATCACAAATATCTGTCGTCATATAAATAGAAGGCTTTAGCTGCTGAGTCAAACAAGATTCCTTCACATAGCCGGAAATCTGATCCAGATGGCGGCTGCCAGGATGGGTATCACCGTAAGTACTTTCCACCAAAATCTGTGGATAGGAAAGCGTTTCCTCGCTCCATCCAGTCCCAAGCCAAATGGGATCCACTTCCGGTCCCACAGCACGAATCTTTTGGCTATGATATGTTTTCATCTTTATCCTTCCCTTCTTTTTAATATATTAATATATTACATAATTTGCGCCACACCGTCAATAGAAACAACAAAAAAACCCGCCACCATAGTGACGGGTTGGATGGGAGTTATAGGGCTCGAACCTATGACATCCTGCTTGTAAGGCAGGCGCTCTCCCAGCTGAGCTAAACTCCCATAAAAATACGACTCAGATGGGGCTCGAACCCACGACCTCCGGCGTGACAGGCCGGCGCTCTAACCAACTGAGCTACTGAGCCATAGAGGTTGCCGTATTTTTTGATTATGCGAAATGGGTCTTCAGGGACTTGAACCCGGGACCGCCCGGTTATGAGCCGGATGCTCTGACCAACTGAGCTAAAGACCCAAAAGAAAACCGAAGCCGATGAACGGACTCGAACCGTTAACCTGCTGATTACAAGTCAGCTGCTCTGCCAATTGAGCCACATCGGCATAAAAGAAAAATGACCCGACCGGGAATCGAACCCGGGTTACAGCCGTGAAAGGGCCGTGTCTTAACCGCTTGACCATCGGGCCAAAAAAAGCTCCCCGAGCAGGATTCGAACCTGCGACCCACCG
>CALWLF010000074.1 GCA_944381455.1 uncultured Clostridia bacterium
GCTGCATCATCTTCAACGAAGCCATTCCACAAAACTTGGGCTATATCGACCGGACCAACGACGAAGAAAAATTCCGCTATGAAGTGGACTTTTTGGTGGACAAAAAAGGCGTTGGGAAGATCATCAATCGCTGCATCAATAAATGCGGCTCCACTGAAACGGCCGAAGTGCTGGATAAAATCAAAGCACTGGGCTTCCGTTTCTCTACAAGGGCTGCCTTGACCGTTTCCGTTTCCGATATGGAAATTCCGCCAGAAAAGAAAGAATATCTGGCCGAAGCGGAAGAAGCCGTAGAAATGATCACCAAAAAATTCAAACGTGGTTTGATGACCGACGAAGAACGCCATAACAAAGTCATCGACGCTTGGAATAAAGCCAATGATAAAATCACCGACGCCCTGCTGCGCGGTTTAGGGAAGTATAATAACATCTATATGATGGCCAACTCCGGTGCCCGTGGTTCCAATAGCCAGATCAAACAGCTGGCCGGTATGCGTGGCTTGATGGCCAACCCTTCCGGCGGCATCATCGAATTGCCAATCAAATCCAATTTCCGTGAAGGTCTGTCTGTATTGGAATACTTCATTTCTGCCCACGGTGCGAGAAAAGGTTTGACCGACACGGCATTGCGTACGGCCGACTCCGGTTATTTGACCCGTCGTCTGGTAGACGTTTCCCAGGATATCATCATCCGCGAATGGGATTGTACCCCAGAAGGCCAGGAAGTGCCAGGCCTTTGGGTATCGGCCTTTACCGACGGCAACGAAGTTATCGAAAGCTTGCAGGATCGTATCCGCGGCAGATGGAATGTCCATGAAATTCGTCATCCGGAAACCGGCGAAGTGCTGGTACCGGCGGATACGAAAATTTCTGCCGATATGGCAGAAAAAGTGGAAAAAGCCGGCATCAAGAAAGTATTTATCCGTACCATCTTGACCTGCCGCTCCACCATCGGTATCTGCTCCAAGTGCTATGGCGCCAACATGGCCAGCGGCCGCTCCGTACGGATCGGGGAATCGGTTGGCATCATCGCCGCCCAGTCCATCGGGGAACCGGGTACCCAGTTGACCATGCGTACGTTCCACACCGGCGGTATTGCCGGCGATGACATCACCCAAGGTCTTCCTCGTGTCGAAGAATTGTTTGAGGCCAGAAAACCAAAGGGCCTTGCCATCATCTCCGAATTTGCCGGCGAAGTGAAGCTGAGCGAAACGAAGAAGAAACGGGAAGTAACCATCACCAACCGGGAAACCGGCGAAAGCAAAGATTACCTCATTCCTTATGGTTCCCGTATCAAAGTATACGACGGCGACTATATCGAAGCCGGCGATGAAATCACCGAAGGTAGCGTGAACCCTCACGATATTTTGAAAATCAAAGGCCTGCGCGGCGTACAGGATTATATGATCCAGGAAGTACAGCGGGTATACCGTCTGCAAGGTGTAGAAATCAACGATAAACATATCGAAGTGATTGTGCGCCAGATGCTCAAACGTGTGAAAATCGAAGAAAACGGCGATACCGACTTCCTGCCAGGCAGCCTCGTTGACTGGCTGACCTTTGAAAATACCAACGCCGAAATGGAAGCCCAAGGTCTGGAACCGGCCAAAGGCTCCCGGGTGCTGCTGGGTATCACCAAGGCCTCCTTGGCCACCGACTCCTTCTTGTCGGCCGCTTCCTTCCAGGAAACAACCCGTGTCCTGACAGAAGCTGCCATCAAAGGCAAGGTGGATCCATTGATTGGTCTGAAAGAAAACGTGATCATCGGCAAACTGATTCCTGCCGGTACCGGCATGAACCGTTACCGCAACATCGACGTGGTGCCTGCCGAAGAAGAATTGGAAGAAACGATGTAACGAAATTCCTTTTCTATAGGAAGAAACATATAGGAAGAAACACTGTTCAGAAAAAAACTGCGCCTCTCATCTGCCGGTGATGGGCGCAGTTGCTTTTTTTACGGAATTTTTACGACAAAATATAAAAAATTTGCTTGACATTTTTGTGAATGAGTGATAAAATTTTGCAGTGTCTGGAAATAGGCGAACAAGAAGAAAAAGACCTGTTTTCGGCCATATGCGACGACAAATCGCAGGCAGAACGTATTCATTTTTGTAAGGAGGTGCACTTTAAATGCCAACATTTAACCAGTTAGTAAGAAAAGGTAGACAAGTGGTAGAAAAGAAAAGCACTGCGCCTGCACTGCAGAAGGGTTGGAACTCCCTGCAGAAAAAGCAGACCGACATCTCTTCCCCACAGAGAAGAGGCGTTTGCACCGCAGTAAAAACTTCTACACCAAAAAAACCAAACTCTGCTTTGAGAAAAATCGCCAGAGTTCGTCTTTCCAACGGGATTGAAGTAACTGCTTATATCCCAGGCGAAGGCCACAACCTGCAGGAACACTCCGTTGTTCTGATCCGCGGCGGCAGAGTAAAAGACCTTCCTGGTGTGCGTTATCACATCATCCGTGGCACACTGGATACCGCTGGTGTTGCAAACCGTATGAGAAGCCGTTCCAAATACGGTGCAAAACGTCCAAAAGCAAACAAAAAATAAGCTGATAATCTAAGAATGCCTTGTACAAAAATGATATACGAACTGCGTCTGCAACGAGATATATTGAACGTGTAAGGCATGAATCGAGTGAAGAACCGTTTGTTCGCACACGAGTACCGATGATCTAACCATATTAAGGAGGGAAGAATCGTGCCAAGAAAAGGTCATGTAGCAAAAAGAGAAGTATTGCCAGACCCAATGTATAAAAGCAAAGAAGTAACCAAGCTCATCAACAGCGTGATGCTGGATGGCAAAAAAGGTGTGGCACAGAAAATTGTTTACGGTGCATTCGACAAGGTGGCCGAAAAAACAGGCAAAGATCCAATCGAAGCATTTGAAGAAGCCATGAACAACATCATGCCAGTGCTGGAAGTAAAAGCTCGCCGTGTCGGCGGTGCTACCTACCAGGTGCCAATGGAAATCAGACCAGACAGAAGACGTACTTTGGGCCTTCGTTGGTTGACTTTGTACGCAAGAAAACGCGGTGAAAAAACCATGGTGGACCGTCTGGCAGGCGAATTGATGGACGCCCTGAACAACGCCGGCGGCGCTTGCAAGAAAAAAGAAGAAACCCACAAAATGGCAGAAGCAAACAAAGCTTTCTCCCATTACAAATGGTAAGAAAAATGGTAAAGAATATGCATATTTTCTCTCGTTTTGGGCAAAAGTGTGCATAAGGAAGAAACTGGCTGCTTCCGTCTTCGGGCGGAAGCAGTGCATACCTGTAAAAGGAGGAGTACTTTTTGGCTAATAGAGCATTCCCATTGGAAAAAACCAGAAACATTGGTATCATGGCTCATATCGACGCCGGTAAAACGACCCTCACAGAGCGTATCCTTTACTATACAGGCCGTAACTACAAAATCGGTGATACCCATGAGGGTACCGCAACAATGGACTGGATGGAGCAGGAACAAGAAAGAGGTATCACCATTACCTCCGCTGCAACCACCGCTCAGTGGGAAGGAAATAGAATCAATATCATCGATACACCGGGACACGTTGACTTTACCGTAGAAGTAGAACGTTCTCTGCGTGTATTGGACGGCGCTGTTTGCGTATTCTGCGCAAAAGGCGGTGTAGAACCTCAAAGTGAAACTGTTTGGCATCAGGCCGACAACTACAACGTACCTCGTATGGCCTTCGTCAACAAGATGGACATCATGGGTGCTGACTTCTTCAACGTGGTAAACATGATGAAAGAACGTCTGGGCTGCCATCCTGTGCCTGTGACACTGCCAATCGGTTCGGAACAGTTCTTTGTAGGGATTGTAGACTTGTTTGAAATGAAAGCCTACATCTATGAAGATGAACTGGGCAAAGATATCAAAATTGAAGAAATCCCAGAAGATTTGAAAGACAAAGCACAAGAATACCATGATGCTATGGTGGAAGCCATTGCCGAAACCGATGAAGCATTGATGGAAAAATTCTTTGAAGGGGAAGAGCTGACCATTGAAGAATTGAAAGCTGCTTTGCGGAAAGCTTGTATCGCCTGCGAACTGGTGCCTGTATTCTGCGGCTCTGCTTACAGAAACAAAGGCGTTCAGAAACTGCTGGATGGCGTCATCGACTATATGCCAGCGCCTACGGACATCCCTTCCATCAAAGGTACCGATCCAGATACTGGCGAAGAAGTGGAAAGACATTCTTCCGACAGCGAACCTTTCTCCGCTTTGGCATTCAAAATCATGAATGACCCATTTGTTGGGAAATTGGCATTCTTCCGTGTATATTCCGGCACCTGCGAAGCTGGTTCCTACGTTTACAACTCCGTAAAAGGCAAAAAAGAACGTTTCGGCCGTATTTTGCAGATGCATGCAAACCACAGAGAAGAAATTGAAAAAGTATACGCCGGCGACATCGCTGCTGCCGTAGGCTTTAAATTCACCACCACAGGTGACACCATCTGTGATGAAGATCATGAAGTAATCCTGGAAAGCATGGTATTCCCTGAACCAGTTATCTCCGTTGCCATCGAACCAAAGACAAAAGCTGGCAGAGATAAAATGGGCATTGCCCTGGCCAAACTGGCAGAAGAAGATCCTACCTTCCGTACTCATACAGACACCGAAACTGGTGACACCATCATCTCCGGTATGGGTGAACTGCACTTGGAAATCATCGTAGACCGACTGCTGAGAGAATTCAAAGTGGAAGCAAACGTAGGCGCTCCTCAGGTTGCTTATCGTGAAACCTTCCGCAAAGCCGTTGACGTCGAAGGTAAATTTGTTCGTCAGTCCGGTGGTCGTGGTCAGTATGGTCACTGTAAAGTGAAATTCTACCCAATGGGTACCGATGCAGAACACAACTATGAATTTGTTAACAGCGTTGTGGGCGGTGCCATTCCAAAAGAATATATCCCAGCCATCGATAAAGGCATCCAGGAAGCCATGAACAGCGGTATCTTGGGCGGCTATCCTGTACTGGGCGTAAAAGCAGAAGTATATGATGGTAGCTACCACGAAGTAGACTCCTCTGAAATGGCTTACCAGATTGCAGGTTCCATGGCCTTCAAAGAAGCCATGAGAAAAGGCGATCCCGTATTGCTGGAGCCTATTATGAAAGTAACCGTAACCGTACCAGAACAGTATATGGGCGATGTTATTGGCGATATCAACTCTCGTCGTGGCCGTATCGAAGGTATGGAAGACAGAAATGCTGTCAAAGTAATCCATTCTTTCGTGCCTCTGGCTGAAATGTTTGGTTACTCCACCGACCTGCGTTCCAGAACCCAGGGCCGTGGCAACTATGTCATGGAAGTAGACCATTATGAAGCTTGTCCAAAGAACATTCAGGAGAAAGTTCTGGCTGGCAGAAAAGGCGATAATTGAAAAAACTATTGCAAAAATACAGGGTTTTTTATATAATGATAATGACGACTGACATCGGCCGAATTATCAGAAATGAACCACTGATAAACATTAAAGGAGGATTTTCAAAATGGCAAAGGCAAAATTTGAAAGAACCAAACCACATATGAATATTGGTACCATCGGTCACGTTGACCACGGCAAAACAACTTTGACCGCTGCTATCACCAAGACTCTGCATGCAAGATATGGTTTGGGCGAAGAAGTAGCTTTCGATAACATCGACAAAGCTCCAGAAGAAAGAGAACGTGGTATCACCATTTCTACCGCTCACGTAGAATATGAAACTCCTGCAAGACACTATGCTCACGTAGACTGCCCAGGACATGCTGACTACGTTAAGAACATGATCACCGGTGCTGCTCAGATGGACGCTTCCATCCTGGTAGTAGCTGCAACCGATGGTCCTATGGCTCAGACAAGAGAACACATCCTGCTTTCCCGTCAGGTGGGCGTTCCTTACATCGTTGTATTCATGAACAAATGCGACATGGTTGACGATGAAGAATTGCTTGACCTGGTTGAAATGGAAATCAGAGAACTGTTGAACGAATATGAATTCCCAGGCGATGACATCCCTGTAGTAAGAGGCTCTGCATTCCAGGCTCTGCAGGATCCATCCAGCGAATGGGGCGACAAGATCGTTGATCTGTTCAACGAAATCGAAGCTTACGTTCCAGTTCCAGAACGTGACACCGACAAACCTTTCTTGATGCCTGTAGAAGACGTATTCTCCATCACCGGTCGTGGTACTGTAGCTACCGGTAGAGTAGAAAGCGGCGTTGTAAAAGTACAGGATGAAGTTGAAATCGTAGGTCTGACCGAAGAAAAGAGAAAAGTAGTTGTTACCGGCGTTGAAATGTTCCGTAAACTGTTGGATCAGGCAGAAGCTGGCGATAACATCGGTGTATTGCTGCGTGGCGTTCAGAGAAATGAAATCGAAAGAGGCCAGGTATTGGCTAAACCAGGTTCCATTACTCCTCACACCAAATTCACCGCTCATGTATACGTTCTGACCAAAGAAGAAGGTGGCCGTCATACTCCTTTCTTCAACAACTATCGTCCACAGTTCTACTTCAGAACAACTGACGTTACCGGCGTAATCAACCTGCCAGAAGGTACCGAAATGTGCATGCCTGGCGACAACGTTGAAATGACCGTTGAATTGATCACTCCAGTTGCTATGGCTCCTGGTCTGCGTTTCTCCATCCGTGAAGGTGGTAGAACAGTAGGCGCTGGTTCCGTAGTAGAAATCCTTGCTTAATTTTTCTTAAGCACGGAGGAAGCGGCACAAAAGCCATTGCTTTTGGCGCAGATTGATAAGAAATAACGATAGCAGGAATCCTTTTGGGGTTCCTGCTATCTTATTTTGGCAAAAATTATTTTGCTTTGAAGACGGCCGTTGCAAGGGTTCAGCAGAGCTTGGAGAAAAGTCCAACTGCTTGGTGCAACGGCTTTTTGTTTTCTGACAGACGGAAAGGAGCCTTTATGAAAATAACCTATATCCATCACAGTGCCTTTCTGGTGGAGCTGACGGGCCACACACTGCTTTTTGATTATACGGAAGGCAGTTTACCGCCCATCCCCAAAGACAAGCCTCTGGTGGTCTTTGCCAGTCATTTTCACGCCGATCATTTTTCGGCCAAGATCTATGATTTGGAAAAGACACAAGAAACGGTGTATGTGCTTTCCCATGAGATTGGTAAACGCAGGCGGGCCATGCGGGATGTAACAAGCCCCATCCATTTGGTCTACGCCAATGAAACTTATGATATTTGTGGTTTGAAGATCACCACTTTGCAGTCCACAGACGCTGGCGTGGCCTTTTGGGTGGAAGATGGAAAGGCCGCCATTTACCATGCCGGGGATTTGAATCATTGGTACTGGGCCGAAGAATCGGAAAGCTGGAACAAGCAGATGGCCGGCGACTATCGGGCCCAGATGGCAAAATTAAAAGGGAAAACGGCCGATGCGGCCTTTGTGCCGGTAGATCCGCGGCTGGGCGAGTCGGGTTATGCCCTGGGGGCAGAAGGCTATTTTGCCTATGCCGATGCCAAAGCGTTTTTCCCCATGCATTTTTGGGGTGATTTTGCCATCTGCCGCCGCCTGAAGGAAGCGGAACCCTTTGGTGACCGGGTGATGCTGCTGGAGGCGGACGGCCAGGTTTTTGATCTGTCGGAGAAAAAGTCCAGTGTTAACGGATAAGACAATAGGGAAACAGGAAAAAGCTGAGAAAAATCAAAAGATACAGAAGTGTAAAGTGCAAGAGCAAAGCTTGTTTCGGATGAGAAATAAAAACAGGACAGATGCCAAGAAAAAAGCAGCCAACCTCTTATGGGGGTTGACTGCTTTTTTATCATCAAGACATACGAAAGATGGATGCAGTACTACAGGTTTAGTTTTCTGCAACAGCATGACGAACGGCTTCTACTTCGCCTTCGTTGCGGGCTTCTTCATCCAACTGAGCCAGCATCTGTTTCCGTTTTTCATCGCTCATCTTAAACATAGCAATGCCGGTAACAGCCAGAATAATGGCAGCAACTGGGTTTAACCAGCAGTTGAGTGCATATTTGCAGTAACCGCCAACGCCGTAGGCAGCTACACCGAACAGACCGATGTAGTAAGCGCCGGAAGCAGACCATGGCACCAATGGCGTACACATGGTACCAACGTCTTCCAAGGTGCGGGACAGTACCTTTGGATCCAAACCTTGTTCAAAGTATTCTCTCTTATAGATTTCTGATACGATGATGTGAGCTGGGTAAGAAGAACCGGCGCAGCTCATGATGACAAAGTCAGTAAATAAGGTGGAAATGATCAGACGCACCCGTTTGCCTTTGCACAGGTTCAAAATGGGAGAGAATGCCGTCTGCAAGAACCCAACGGCACCCATGATAGCGGCCAAAACGAAACCGCAGCAAACGGTGATGTTGGTGCTGCCCATGCCGCTCATACCGCCGCGCTGAACGATGGACAAAGTGGCGCTGGATAAGGTTGCGGCATCTTCCACACCCAGGTAAGATACCTTCATGCCGCTCATAAAAGCGTTTAACACATCAACCACATTGCCTCTTTGATACAAAATTGCAACGAAAACAGCGGCAAAAGATGCGATGCACAAAGAAGGCATATTGCCCCATTTAAAGATGGAGCCGCAGAAGATCAAAATGAACGGAATCAGCACCACAGGGCTGAAGCGGAACATGCTGGAAAGTTCTTCCATGGTAGTCAAAGCCACTTCCGGCAGTTGCTGGCCGCCAGGCATGCTGCTGCCGCAGATGTAGAAGAACACGGCACAGATGATGGCTGTAGGAATAGTGGTATACAGCATGGAATAAATGTGGGAATACACATCGGTGCCGGCGCACAGCGGAGCCAAAATGGTGGTTTCGCTGATGGGAGACAGTTTGTCCCCAAAGATAGCGCCGCTGACAATGGCTGCAACCAGGATGGCTGGGTTTGCGCCCATGCCAATGCCGGCGCCAAACATGGCAAGGCCGATGGTGCCTGCCGTGGTCCAGCTGGTACCAGTTACCACAGAGAAAATAGCACACGATACAAAAGACCAAAGATAAATTTGATCCTGGTTAATTAGTTTAAAAATCAAATAGATCAAATAGGGAATGGTGCCGCAGAAGATACAAGCTGCAATGGTGCCGCCAACCAAAAAGTTCATTAAGATGATGACGGTTACAGATTTGAATTTTTCTACAATGGCATTTTGCAAGGCGTCCCAAGTCCAGCCGCAGCGAAACCCCATGAAAACAAAAATCAACGAAGCAAGCATCAGCATTGGGTTGACCGGCCAGCCAAAGCCAATATAGCCAATCCCAATCAGGGCCACTAAGATAATCAGCGCCAGTACGGACTCAAAAAAGGTTGGTGCACGTTTTATTTTTGGTTCCTTACTGGGGGTAACATAATCTAAAAGTTTCTTTGCCAAAAGAATCTCCTCCCTCATAATACTGTTGAACAAGTCTCCCTCTTGTGAAACAATTTTCCGGCCGGAGAAATTTGTTTCTGCATGGAATTTGGAGTAATCGGCACAAATTCCACATCAGTACTATACTACTATAAAAAATAGTATCCATTTAATCGTACTTTGCACAATATTTTTTGTGCAATTAAAACAATTTGCATTTTTATTCCCAGAATTTGAATATGAAAAGGCCGAAAAATAGCTTTGAAATGGATATATAGAGAAAAATTTCCAGTTTTAAACAAAAAACAGTGTTTGAAATAATTGATAGAATAACAGAATCTTTTTTTAGTATTTTATCTATTTTTTGCACAAAAAATAGAAGCCGGAACAATTGTTCCGGCTTCTATTGACAAATATTATTTTATTCTGCTTCTAACATTTTTATGATTTGGGCCTTTGGTTTTACACCGACACTGCTGTCAACGACTTTGCCGTTTTTCATGACCACCAAAGTAGGAATGCTCATAACACGAAATTGATTGGCCAATTCCGGCTGTTCGTCCACATTGATTTTGCCCACTTTGATGCCTTCCACTTCATCGGCCACCTGATCCAGCACCGGGGAGACCATCCGGCAGGGACCACACCAAGGCGCCCAGAAATCTAACAATACAGGAGTTTCACTTTCCAATACCTCTTTTTGGAAATTTGTTTGATCAATTTTAACAGTAGCCATATGACAAACCTCCTTTGGCTTCTTTGATGACTTTATTATACAACAGTTCTTGACAAATGTCAAATATTAAATGAGAATTATTCTCTGTTATTTTCCAATCTGTTTTTTTCCTGCAATTCCTGCATCCGTCTTCTGCGTCTGGCCCGTCTGCGCCGCTTTTTCTTTTCATACATTATTTTACCCACAATGAGGCGAATGATGAGTAAAATCAAAGCAATGATGGCAAGACAGAGGAAGATCAATTTTAAATTAACCGGGTTTTTATCGGAGAGGGTTTCGGCTTCTGCGGCCACAGCCACGGTCTCCTGGGCCACCAAATCGATGGTGCCCAATGCTTCTTCTCCCAAAGAGATAGAGGCGGAGCCAAGTTTTTGGCCGGCTGTGACAGGTGCCTGCAAGGTGGAAGGGAGGGTGTCGGTGATTTGCAGCTGTTCCAAAGAAGTGCTGGCAGGCAGCGTTACCACGACAGGCGTTTTGCTGACAGCCATGACCGTGCCGATTTCTTCGGCCTCCTCCTTCTTGTTTAAAGTGATGACAGGGATGGAGGCAAAAAAATCACCTTCCGCCAAAACTTCAGCCGTTTTGAAATTGGCAAAGCCATAGTCGAACAAGGCAGTGGTATCGGTATATTCCCCATATCCCGTCGATTGTAGCACCACAGAAATCAGTTCGGTATCTCCTTTTTTGGCATAGGCCACCAAGGTGTTTCCAGCCTGGGTGGTATAGCCGGTTTTTCCGCCTTCGCAGTATTCGTAATAAAAGATGGAAGAGTCTTTGATCAGCTGGTTTTGGGCATAGAGATAACGGGTTTCCGGCTGTTTATTGGTGGGTGGAATTTCATAATATAAGGTGGCCATCAGTTCCCGAAAGAAGTCAAATTTTAAAAGCTCCTTGGCAATGAGGGCCATATCATGGGCTGTGGTATAATGATTGTCGTCATGAAGGCCGTTGGCGTTGGTGAAATTGGTGCCGGTGCAGCCCAGTTCTTTGGCCCGGGCAGTCATATGCTGGGCAAAGGCTTCCATGGAGCCATCGATGTGTTCGGCCACACCGTTGGAAACTTCGTTGGCCGATTGCAGCATGATGCCATAGAGGGCCTGGCGCATGGTGATTTGTTCGCCTTCATCAATGGCAATGTGGCTGCTGCCAGGCTCAATGCTGAAAACAGCATCGTGGGAAAAGGTGATAGTTTCATCGAGGTTACCATATTCTAAGGCCAGCAATACAGTCATCAGCTTGGTGATGCTGGCGGGATAATGTTTGGCATCGCTTTCTTTTTCATAAAGCACCGTGCCGGTGGAGGCATCAATCAAAATGGCGCTTTGGGCATCCAATGCCAAGGCATTTGCCGCATCGGAGGCGGTGTGCATCAAGTTGGAACCAAAAACGGGCATGGTCTGCAAGAGAATGAGAAGCAGACACAAAATCGAACATTTTTTCAGTTGCATCGTAAAACTCCTATGTATTTTTTTCTTTTTTCATGTTACAATAGCATAAATAGTATAGCAGAAAACAAAGGGTTTTCAAATAGAAATTTTTTTGGGGATGCGAAAGAATATGAAACGAAAGACAACTTCCCTCTGTTGGTTATTGGCGACGGTGTTTGTGCTGGGATGCGGTTTTTGGTATCGGCAGGCATGGCCGCTGGAACGGCTTTCTGTTTGGCAGACACAAGCGACCTATGGACAGGAAGTGGCATTGGCAGAGGCATTTTCTCAACAACTATATGAAGAAAGCCTAATTGATATTAACACGGCAGCGAAAGAAGAATTGATGGAGCTGCCCTATGTGGGTGAAAGCATTGCCGAGGCCATTGTGGCATACCGCAGCGAAAACGGCCCGTTCCAGTCGCCGCAGGAGCTGATGGAAGTCAAAGGCATTGGAGAAAAGACTTTTGCGGCCATGGAAGAACGGGTGAAAGTGACAAACCCCACACAACAAGGAGGCAACGATTGATGGGATATCATATTTTAGTGGTAGATGACGAAAAATTGATTGTAAAAGGCATTAAGTTCAGCCTGGAACAAGATGATATGGAAGTGACGGCAGCTTATGACGGGGAAGAAGCGTTGAATTTGCTCAAAGAACAGCATTTTGATTTGGTGGTACTGGATGTGATGCTGCCAAAAATGGATGGATTAGAAGTATGTCAGCAGGTGCGGGGGTTTTCCCAGGTGCCCATTATTATGGTGACGGCCAAGGGAGAGGACATGGATAAAATCATGGGGCTGGAATACGGCGCCGATGACTATATCGTCAAGCCCTTTAACATTTTGGAATTAAAGGCGCGCATCAAAGCCATTTTGCGCCGCAGCATCCGCAAGGTGGACGAGGAAAAAGACAAGCAAAAACACCAACTGGAAATTCGGGGCCTCAAAATTGATTTTGACAGCCGCCGTGTTTTTTTGCATGGAAAGGAAGCGTTTTTGACGGCCAAGGAATTTGATTTGCTGGAACTGTTTATGCTGAACCCTGGCAAAGTGTACAGCCGGGAGAATTTGCTGGATTTGGTGTGGGGCTATGACAGCCCGGCCGATGCCAAAACGGTCAATGTCCATGTGCGCCGTCTGCGGGAAAAAATCGAAGAAAATCCCAGCGAGCCCCAGTACATTTTCACCAAATGGGGGGTAGGTTATTACTTTGGATAAGAAAAAGACAAAACATGGAATCCGTTGCCTGTTGCTGCTTACTTATATGGTGGCAGGGATTTTGCCGCTGCTGCTGCTTTCCAGTGTGGTGTTTCGCATCACAGAGCAGTATTACATTGAAGAACGCAAAAAAGAATTGCTTAACCAGGCCAATATTCTCTCTGGCCATATTGCGCTGTCTGATTATTTAACCGATACGGAAAAAGCGGCAGAATTTATTGAGGATTTGGAACAGACCAGTTCTCAAGGCGATTTTCGGATTATTGTCACCGACGAGATGGGTATGGTGGTCAATGACTCCAACAAGACGGAAATTGGAAAGATGTATTTGATTCCGGAAATTGTGGAGGCGTTGGACAACAAAGACGTGGCCAAGGAACAGCCCAATGGCAGCATTTATGCCGTGGCCTCCATCGTCAACGACGCAGGGGAAAAGATTGGCGTGGTGCTTATTTCCGATATGCCAAGCGATATCACCCAGAAAATGGAAGATATCCGCAAACAGATCTATACTCTGACGGCAGTGATTATTTTTATTGTTATCAGCATCGTGATGTTTTTTGCCCAGATGATTACAAAGCCGTTGGAACAGATGGTGGGTGTGATTCGAAAAATTGCCGATGGGCATTTGGATCAGCGGATTCCCACCACTGGCATGAGCAATAATGAAATTCGGGAAGTGACAGAGGCAGTCAACAACATGGCAGAAAAATTGCAGCAGGTGGATATTTCCCGCCAGCAGTTTGTCAGCAATGTCAGCCATGAGCTGAAAACGCCTTTAAGCTCCATCAAAGTCCTCAGCGAATCCATTTTGCTCAATGCCGATGCACCAAAGGAAATGTATGTGGAATTTTTGCAGGATATCACCAGCGAAGTGGACCGGATGACAGAGATCATCAATGACTTGCTGACACTGGTGCGGCTGGATCAAAAGGAAATTCCGGTCAACTTCAAAGACGAAAATTTGAATCTGTTGGTGCAAGAAGTCATCAAACGGCTGCTGCCCTTGGCAGAACACAATAAGATTACATTGACTTATGAGCAAAGCCAGGACGTGGTGGCCCAGGTGGACGCCACAAAATTGACGCTGGCTGTCAGCAACCTGGTGGAAAATGCCATCAAATATACTGACGAAGGTGGTTCGGTGAAGGTGACGCTGGACTGCGACCATCAAAATGCATTTTTGACGGTG
>CALWLF010000075.1 GCA_944381455.1 uncultured Clostridia bacterium
GGATGGTCGTTTGATGGCGGGGATGAGTCCCAAGCAGCGCGCCGATTGTGTTTTGCAGCTGCGCCAGCTGAGAAAGGCAGGAAAAGAAGATGTTTGAAACGTTATTTTCTCCAAAACAAATTGGTACTGTTACCGTAAAAAATCGACTGGTCTTTGCGCCTACCACCTGGGGCCTTTCCCAGGAAGAAATGATTTTGCGGTATGGCGCCATTGCAACAGGCGGTTGTGGGATGGTGGTGGTGGGCGATGTGCCGGCCAGACAAACGCCCACGGCGCCTTCGTTGCAAAAGAAAAAAGGCTTTGCCTTTTATGCCCAGGTGGCCGAAGCCATTCACGAAGGAAATGCAGTGGCCTCCGCCCAGTTATTTGATTCCGACGGGAATTGGAAGGCGCTATTGCCATTGTTATCGGCTGTATTATGCAAGAAAAAGACGCCCGATGATTTGCGTCAAGCCTTAAACGATAGTGTGGGGCCTTATATTTCTTCTCTTTCGGCCAAAAAGGTAAAAGAAATCACAACGACCTATGGTAAGGCGGAAAAAAAGGCCAAAGAGGCCGGGTTTGACCTGATCCAAATCCATGGCGACCGGATGTGCGGCGCTTTTTTATCCACTCTTTTTAACAACAGAAGCGACCGCTATGGCGGAAGCCTTGCCCACCGGCTCACCTTTGCCCTGGAGGCTGTGGCGGCGGCTAAGACGGCGGGCCTTCCGGTAGAGATGAAGTTTGTGGTACGAACAGAAACTTATGGCAAGGCGGGGCTTTTGGCAGAAGAGGTGGCCGAGGCGGTGCGCCTATTGGAGATGGCCGGTGTGGATAGTTTCCATGTGACGCTGGCAAACCACAGCGCCCTCACCCATACCATTCCGCCCAAAACCCATCCGGCCTTTGGGGCAGAAGGGTGCTTTTTGCCCTTTGCGTCCTTGGTGAAACAGGCGGCCACGGTGCCGGTCTGCACCGTTGGCGCTTGGCAGCACCCCCGGCAGATGGAGGAATGTTGTCAAAAGGGCGAAGCAGACTTTTTTGCCATGAGCCGGCAGCTGATTTGTGATGCCGCCTGGTGCGAAAAGGTGAGAACAGGACAGTTGGACCAGATCAAGTTTTGTGTGCGTTGTAACCGCTGTGTCGATAGCCTGATGCAGCACAAGGGAACGCGATGTATCTTTGAGAAAGGAGCAAAGGAATCATGAGACAAGTGTTTTATAGCAGCAAGACGGGCAACACCAAATATTTGGCCGAAATTTTGGCCGCATCCTGGCAAGTGAAGGCAGAAGAAATTGGCCAGGCAGAAGCGAAGGCAGAGCTGGTGGCCGTGGGGTTTTGGACCGATCGCGGTGTGGCCGACGGAGCCACCAGGGAATTTTTAAAGACGTTAGAAGGGAAACAGGTGTTTTTGTTTGGTACGGCAGGCTTTGGCGGTTCTGAAGCCTACTTTGCCAATATTTTAGAGCGGACTATGGCGCTTCTTCCTCCCACTGCGACGGTGGTTGGCACCTTCTGCTGCCAAGGCAGAATGGATGCAGCCGTCAAAGAGCGCTATGAACAGTTGTTGAAGGAAAAGCCGGGGGACGAAACGGTGTTACAGATGATGAAAAACTATGAAGCGGCACTGCCTCATCCCAATGTGGCCGATGGCGCAGGGTTATTATTGGAGGCTTCCCAGCTGGAGGCATAAAAAAGAAGTCTGCTTGGCACAGCTTGATCCGAAAACAAAGAAAGCAGGAATCCGAAAAACAAAGGATTCCTGCTTTTTATGTTTGCAACTATTGTTTTTTTCGAAAAGCTGCTGTCGCAGCCTTTTTTGTTTTTTATTCTTCTTCCACCAATTCTTTCAACAGCCCCAGCAGCTGGGCATTGTGTTCTGGAGACAAAATGCAAAACCGCAGGAAGGAAGAACCTAAGAATTTAAAGCTGGAAGCATCCCGGATCAGCAGTTTATGCTGGATGAGATGTTCAAAAATCTGGGCCGCATTGATGCGATCGGTTAACAGTTTCAGCAAAATAAAGTTGGAGGAGGAAGGATAAGCCTTGATATTTTGAAAGGTTGCCAAGGTATCTAAGGCTTTTTTCCGTTCCGAAGATATCAGTGTTTTTGTTTGCTCTATAAAGGCCGTATCCTGGAACAGTCGTTCTCCGGCGAAGGCTGCCAAAATATTGACGCTCCAAGGATCTTGCTGTTTGGCCAGCAGGTCATGAAAGACTTGGCTTGAAGTGATGCCATAGCCAAGGCGCAGACCAGGGGCTGCAAAAAACTTGGAAATGCCGCGGATGACAAACAAGTTATCAAATTCCTGAGTCAATGGAATGGAGCAGATTTCTTCCAGATTGTCGCTAAATTCGATGTACGTTTCGTCGATCATCACCGAAATATGGTTGGCTTTGCAATGGGTTAAAATGCGGCGCATTTGGGTGGTGGTGATGGCGGTGCCGGTGGGGTTATTGGGGTTGCAGGCCACAAACAAATCGATGTCCGGCGTCAATGTTTCCAGCAAGCGATCCACATTGACCAAAAACCCGTCTTCCTCTTTCAGCGGGAAATAGTCATACTGGCTTTGGCAGACGGAAAGCTCATGCTCGTATTCCGAATAGGCCGGGCCCAGGATGATGGATTTATGAGGGTTTACCGACTGGATGAATACGCTGATCAGTTCCGTGGAGCCGTTACCAACGGTCACATGTTCTGCCTTGGCGCCGGTATAGGCGGCAATGCTTTTTCGCAGGGCCGTATATTTTTTGTCGGGATAGACGGAAACGATGTCCAGATGTTTGGCCATTTCATCCCGCACACTGGCGGGAAAGCCCAGGGGGTTGATGTTTCCGCTGAAGTCCACAATTTCTGCCTTTGGAATATGATAATGGCGCTCGATGGCATCCAAATCGCCGCCATGTTGATGCATCATTTGTTCCATAAAAATCCCTCCTTCATTATAGTGCAAAAAGAACCTTGCTTAAGGTTCAAAATCTTGACGTTCTTCCAATGTGATTTCCCGGCTTTGGCGCAGCAGGCGGGGCTGGGAATCTTTTTTTGCAATGTTGCGCATCAGCTGCAATGAAATTTTCAGCCGGCATTCTTTTAGATGGGGAAAATGGAGCAACAGCTCGTTTTCCTCCAGGTGCAGTTCTTTGAGCCGGTAGCTCCACCGGGCAGAAAGCGGATGGGATGCGGCGGGCGAAGAGCCGGTTTTGGGCAGCAAAAAAAACTGATGCAGCCCGCCTTCCAACCCAAAATAGGAAAGCAGTGATTGATACAGTTCTTCTAAAGGCGTATCTTCAAAGGCTTCCACCCATTTCCAGCACTGAGGATCGTTGGCATACTGCACCGTCAGCACATAGGCCAGCCGTGCTTTGGGCGGCGGTGTAAAGGCCATGGAGCGGGCTGCCAAAAGCGCCTGCAAATCTCCCAGCGGCAGCGGCGGAAACGCTTCTGGAAACGGCGTCTGCTGGGAAGCTTCTAAAACAGCTTCTCCCAGAAAGGTGAGAGAAAAATAATTGCAGGGCGAAAAAAATTCGTGGCTCATGTCACAGCCTGTGAGAAGTGTCGGACGCATCCAGTCCACTTCTTCTGCCATATTATGGGGCAGCACATACAGCGGCCGCAGGAGGCTTAAATAATGGCCAAGCGGCGTAAAAATCCATTTATCAAACACCATCCCCATGGTATAGGCAGTGGAAAGCAGCGCCTCATCTTCCGGCGGCAAATGCTCTTCCTGGGCCATTTCGTTTAGCTGTGCAAAGTCAAATCCCAGGTTTTTGTAGGCAGTGGAAAATAAGTCGTCGGTCAAAAAAGACTGGGATAAAAAAGCACGGATCTCTTCTGGAGCAAGGGGACGAGAGGGCGCTTGCAGCGTGGTTTCAATTTCTGTGGCGGCCAGGGAGAGCGACTGGGCCACAATGGCCTTTAAGCCATCCAAAGGAGGCAGAGAGAAAAACTGCCGGCAGCAGTTTTCCTGCATTTGCCATTTGTCGCTGCAAATACCGGGCATTTTTTGGATGAGCCCAAGGCGCTGAGCCATCAAAAGCAGGTATTGATAATAATAGGGATCGTCAGTATACAGTTTTTTGATGATGGATGCAGGTGCAACCAATGGAAACAGGGTTTCCTTTGGCCAGGAACCAACAGGCAAAAAGCTTTGGCAGACCAGCTGCAAATCCCGCAGGAAATGGTGGGAGTGGATGGTGTCTGCCACTGGCATAAGCCGCAGCACAAATCCCGTTTCTGGATGAAAATTTCCGTGAAGGGAAAGGCGCATTTCGCACTGGGTGCCGGGATATTGAATCAGATTGACGGGGGATAAGGCGCTTTCTTGAAACAGCGTGCTGTAGAGCCATTTTCTCAACAGCGTGCTGCATAAAGGCCCCAAGGCCTGTTTTTCTTCCATGGAAAAATCAGCCGTTTCTGCCCGCAGTCTTTGGTGAAGATGATTGGTAAACAGCTGGATTTGATCAAATAATTGGTTTTGCATGGGACACCTCAAAACAAAAATCTTGCTTTTTCTTTCTTTCATTGTATCAGAAAAAACGGGTTTGGCAACTGTTTCACTGAAAAAAGGGGTTCTTTTCGATGTCGAAATATGATAGAGTGAAGAAAAGGAGGCGAAAAGATGAAAGCAGCAATTTTTGACTTGGACGGAACGCTTCTGGATTCTTTATGGATTTGGCAGCAGGCAGATACGGAAGTGCTGCGCCGTCATGGCCATTTTCCGGACGATGCGTATTATGAAGCTGTCAGCCATCGAAATTACAGCCAATGTCTGGATTATATTTTATCTCGATATCAACTGCCTATGACAAAAGAGGCGCTCTCTAAGGAAATCTATGATCTGGCCTTTGCGAAATATTGCAGTTTGCATCAGCTGAAACCTGGAGCAGAACAATATTTGCACAGCCTTAAGAGAAAAGGCATCAAATTGGCCATGGCAACAGCCTGCCTGCGTTCAATTTGTGAACAGGTGCTGCAAAATTGCGGCGTGTATTCCTTATTTGATGTGATTGTGTATTCTGACGAAATTGGCTGCAATAAATCAAACCCAGATATTTATTTACGAACAGCCAGTCTGCTGGGTGTCGCTCCGAAGGAAATTATTTGCTTTGAAGATGTGGCGCAGGCCGTTTGCAGCGCGAAAAAAGCCGGTATGACCACAGTTGGCGTGAAAGATGATTTTTGGAAGGAAATGGACGCTGCTTTAAAACAGGAAGCGGATTATTTCATTTTTGATTTTTGTGAAAAAAGTATAGCTGCCTTGCCGATATAAGTCGAAATTTTTCTTGTTTTGTATGATTTTACCAGGTTTGTTCGGAAAAACATGTGACAGATGAAATTTGTTGCATCATATTTGTATAGTTTTTCCTTGCAAAAGAAGGACAAGTAGTGTAAAATAGCCATGTAAGTTGCGGCAGGAGAAGGAAAAATGGTTGTTTGGGTTTTTCTGCCGCAGAAAAAGAACAGATCCTTTTTTTCGCCGCTTGCGGGGAAGAAGAGCGCTGAAGAAAAGGAGGAAACAAAAGTCTCTTTTTCTTTGTGCCTAAATTTTGAACAGTTTTTGGGCACATGCTTACTGTGCAAAAGGGAATCAAACAAAGACAGGGTGAATGTTTGAGGACAGAGCACGCAAGGACAGAAGCTTTGGCTGCAGTGGAAATGAATTGCGGCGGAGCCCTGTTGAAAAAATCGTTCTATTTTCATTTGTGAGGGGAAAATGGAAACGAGCCGATGGCAAAGCAAGCTCTAACTTTGCCATACTTTGTAAAAGTGCCGCTTTTACAAAGACGGAAAAGAGCTGCCAAAAACAAGAATTTGTTTTTGGTACACTGTTGTTGTGCAGTATGCAAACAAAAGTCAGGAGGGGCAAGTTTGAACAGTAAGCTGAAACACTTTTTAGACAATTTTGAAGGTTACTGCTGCGTTGTCACGCTGGTACTGATGAGTATCGTCGTGTTCATCCAGGTGGTATTCCGCTTTATCATCAAGTCTTCCTTACCCTGGTCGGAAGAAATGTCCAGATACCTGCTGGTATGGACGGCTTATCTGGGCGGCGCTTACGGTGTAAGACGTGGCGCACACATCGGTGTAGAAGCATTTACCATGCTGCTGCCGAAAAAAGTACAAAAAGCAATCAATATTTTAGTTATCATTGTAAGCATTGTTCTTTGCGCTGTCATTATCAAGTATGGTTTTGGTATTGTACAGACACAGCTTTCCGGCGGACAGCTGTCTCCAGCAATGCGTATTCCCATGGGCTATATGTATGCAGCAATCCCCATTGGGATGGTTTTCTTTATCATTCGTTTTGTACAGGAACTGATTTTCCAGCTGAAGCACTTCAAAGATGAAGGCGGCGTTCCAAAGGAGGCTCTTGACTAATGGCAACGTACTTATTCGTTACTTTTGCGATTACCGCAATCTTAGGCTTCCCCATTTGGGAAGTTTTGACCATTTCTTCCTTTGTGGCACTGGTCCTGGGAAGTAATACACCGCTGATTGTAGTGGTACAGAGAATGTTCACCGCTGTTGACTCGTTCCCAATTTTGGCAGTTCCTCTGTTCATGATTGCTGGTAACTTGATGGAAACGGGCGGTATCTCCAAACGTCTGATTGAATTTTGTAACGCCATTTTGGGCAGCTTGACTGGTGGTTTGGCCATGGCAGCCGTATTGACTTGTATGTTCTTTGCGGCTATTTCTGGTTCCGGCCCGGCAACGGTTGCAGCCATTGGCGGTATCTTGATTCCTTCCATGGAAAAAGAAGGGTATGACAAGGCTTTTGCGGCAGCCGTTATGTCCGTAGCCGGCGCCATCGGCGTTATCATTCCTCCTTCCATTCCTATGGTAAACTTTGGTGTAACTGGTAACGTATCCATTTCCACTTTGTTTGCCGCAGGCTTTGGTCCTGGTATCTTGGTAGGTATTTCTTTGATGATCGTTTGCTATGTGACTGCGAAGAAACATGGTTATGGCAAAGTACACCAGCAAAAATTCTCTTTCAAACGAGTGTTGGTGAAATTTAAAGACGCTTTCTTTGCTCTGCTGATGCCTGTCATCATCCTGGGCGGTATTTATGGCGGTATCTTTACACCAACCGAAGCTGCTGCCGTATCGGTAGTTTATGGTTTTGTAGTAGGGTTGTTCATTTACAGAGAAATGGATTTGAGAAGAATTCCTCCTCTGTTTATGGCTGCCGGTAAGAGCACGGCAATGGTTATGATGATCATTGCAACGGCTTCCGGGTTCGGCTGGATTTTAACTTCCGAACGTATTCCAGACGTGATTGCTACTGCAATGCTGAGCCTGTCTGACAGCTGGATTGTAATCTTGCTGCTCATCAACATCATGCTGCTGATCGTTGGCTGCTTGATGGAAACAACGGCTGCTATCATCATTTTGACACCAATCTTCTTGCCAATTGTTACGCAGCTTGGCGTAGATCCAATCCACTTTGGTATCATCATGGTAGTAAACTTGGCCATCGGTATGTCTACCCCTCCTCTGGGCGTAAACTTGTTCGTTGGCTGCGGTATTGCCAAAATTTCCATTGAACAGATCACAAAAGCCATTGTTTGGCTGCTGATTGCAAACATCATTGCATTGTTCTTGATTACTTACATTGAAGGCATTTCGCTGTTCATCCCAAGAATGATGGGCTTGATGTAACGGAGAAAAGGGTAAAACGTCTGTTTTGCTCATTTGAAAACCCCTGGCCTTTTGAGAGGCCGGGGGTTTTTTGCGTCAAAAAATGCCCGGGCAGGCTGGAAGATAGGAATTTTGATTTTTTTTTCTTTTTTAGAGCATTTTTATACATTTTATGCTATACTATGTCCATGATGTATGGATTGGTGTACGATATACAGCAAACAGGAGGGAAAGCGATGTATTTATTTGTAGAATATCCAAAGTGCAGTACTTGTCAGAAGGCAAAAAAATGGCTGGACGAACATGGGATTGCCTATGAAGACCGGCATATTGTGGAGCAAAACCCAACGGCAGAAGAATTGAAGCTTTGGTGGGAGAAAAGCGGACTGCCATTAAAAAGATTTTTTAATACCAGTGGTTTAAAATACAAAAGTCTTGGATTAAAAGAGAAACTGCCTGCAATGACGGAAGAAGAACAGCTGGCGCTGCTGGCTACAGACGGCATGCTGGTGAAACGTCCTTTGGTGATTGGGGATGATTGTATTTTGGTTGGATTTAAAGAAAAAGAATGGGAAATACTGAAATAAATGGTTGAAAAGCAGTAAATATTGTGGTATAGTCTTCGGTGTAAATACAAATGTACTTGTGAAGGGAACTGGAGGGCAGTATGAGAGAGGACAAGAATTTCTACTTGATTGATAAAAGCGTGCTTCCGGAAATTTTTCTGAAGGTAATGGAAGTGAAAAAACTTTTAGAAAGCAAACGGGAAAAAACGGTGCAAGATGCCGTCAATCGGGTGGGCATCAGCCGCAGCGCCTTTTATAAATATCGAGATGCGATTTTTCCTTTATATGAAAACACCAGGGGGAAAACGGTCACCATGGCCACCAATCTGGACGACACCAAAGGGGTGCTTTCTTGCGTTTTAAACACCATTGCAGAAGCAGGAGCCAATATTTTGACCATCAATCAGAACATTCCCATCAACGGTATTGCCATGGTAACCATTGCCATTGAAACAGACGCCATGGATTCTGATTTGGGAGAATTGCTGGATAAGCTGCAAAAACTTCATGGCGTACAAAGTTTTCATATTATTGCAAGAGAATAAGGCAAAAGAAAGGCGGATTTCAGGCGGCAAGCCATAGAAAAAACGCGCTGTTTGCATAAAAAAAGAAAAGGCACGAAATCTCTTGTGATTGGGATGATTTTGTGCCTTTTTCTGCTGGATAAAAAACAGGGAGGAATGGAACAATGGCGAAAATTGCAATTTTAGGGTATGGTACTGTTGGCAGCGGCGTTTTTGCTGTGGTAACAAAGAACCAGGATGTGGTGTCAAAAAAAGCAGGAGAAGCGGTGGAGGTAAAAAGAGTGCTGGATTTGAGGGATTTTCCCGGCGATCCGGTGGAACCTTATTTGACACATCGGTTTGAAGATATTTTGGAAGATGAGGAAATTGATGTGGTGGTGGAAGTGATGAGCGGCATCAATCCGGCCTATTCTTTTTCCAAACAGGCGCTGGAAGCAGGCAAAAGCGTTGTGACCAGCAACAAAGCCGTGGTGGCCCAGCATGGCCCGGAACTGATTGATGCGGCAAGGGCCCATGGCGTCAGCTATTTATTTGAAGCCAGCGTCGGCGGGGCCATCCCCATCATCCGTCCGCTGATGACCAGTCTCACTGCTGATCATATCACAGAAGTTTGGGGCATTTTAAATGGCACCACCAACTATATTTTGACGGAAATGGCCGAAAAAGGCACCGCTTTTTCGGATGTGCTCAAAGACGCCCAAAAACTGGGATATGCCGAGGCCGATCCTACGGCCGATGTGGAAGGCCACGATGCCTGCCGTAAAATTGCCATCCTTTCTTCTCTGGCCTATGGAAAAACCGTGGATTTTCAACAGATTCCCACCGAAGGCATTACGAAAATTACAGCCGAAGACATTGCCTATGGAAAAGCAATGGGCTGTGCCATCAAACTGCTGGGCACCAGCAAGAAAACGACACACGGCATCTCGGCCATGGTAGCGCCATATTTTTTGCCGGTTTCTCATCCGCTGGCCAGTGTCAACGGTGTCTTTAACGCCATCTTTGTCAAAGGTGATATGAGCGGAGACACCATGTATTATGGCAGCGGCGCCGGAAAGCTGCCCACAGCCAGTGCCGTAACGGCTGATATCATTGACGCAGTGCGCCAGACAGCTGTGTTCTTGGACTGGGATACTTCTGCAAAACTGCCGGTGGAAACAAAAGATGAAGTGACTGTTAAAGCGTTTGTCCGTGTGGCATATTCTGATGCAGAACAAGCGAAAAAAGCTTGCAATGACTTGTTTGGTGTAGTAAAATTTGTACAGTTGGAATCTTTTGGAGATGAATTCGGCCTGGTGGCAGACGGCCTGACAGAAGCGCAGCTGGCAAAAAAAGCTGCTCTTTTGGCCCAGGCGCCGGCAATCACCCAGGTGCGCAACATCATCCGCATGGAGGAATAAGAGATGAAACATATCATTGTACCTGCCACTTCGGCAAACATGGGTGCAGGGTTTGACAGCATCGGCATTGCGCTGGAAAAATATAATCATCTGTGGTTTGTAGAGATTGAAGAAGGCTTGCAGATTCTCATCAACAAAAAACATAAGCTGAAAATTCCCACCAATGAAGATAACTTGATTTTTCAAACCATGGCCGGCTTCTATCGGGAAATTGGAAAACCAATGCCTGGTGTGCGGCTGATTCAAGAAGATTATATCCCTCACACCCGCGGCCTTGGCTCCAGCGCTGCCTGCATTGTGGCAGGACTGATGGCTGCCAACGATTTGTCTGGCTGTCATTATTCCAAAGAAGATTTGGCTCAGATTGCAGCTAAAATCGAAGGACATCCCGATAACTCCAACCCGGCGCTTTTGGGCGGTATGGTGGTGGGCGCTTTAAGCAAAGAAGAAATGCGCCTGGTGAAAATTCCTGTGCCATCCAATCTTTCCTTTGCCATTATGGTGCCGGATTTTCCGGTGGAAACGGAAAAAAGCCGCGGCGTGCTGCCCTATACTGTCACAAGAAAAGATGCCATTTTCAACTCATCCAGGGCCGGGCTTCTAGTTGGATCTATGATGACAGGCAACATTGATAACTTGAAGATGGCCATGGATGACCGGCTGCACCAGCCCTATCGTGTGCCGCTGGTGCCGGGGATGGAAGCCATCTTCCATCAGGCCGATGCCTTTGGCGCCAAAGCATCCTATCTAAGCGGCGCAGGCCCCACGCTGGTCAGCGTACTGTTGGACGAGGATAAAGATGTTTTTGAAGCCAAGATGCGTCAGTATCTTTCCACCATTCCCCATAAATGGACGGTGGAAGTGTTGAAGCCCGATTTGGAAGGCGCCAGAATTGTTTCAGAATAGGAGGAGACTCGGTTGTTAGTTGTACAAAAATATGGCGGAAGTTCCGTCGCCAATGCAGAACGTATTTTTAATGTGGCCGGCCGTATTGCCGAAGCCTATGATGCAGGAAATGATGTGGTTGTCATTTTATCTGCCCAGGGTGATACCACTGACGAATTGATTGAAAAAGCCATGGAGATCAATCCCAATGCCTCCCGGCGGGAAATGGACATGCTCCTTTCCACCGGCGAACAGCAGTCGGTGGCGCTGATGGCTATGGCCTTAAATAAAATGGGCTACCGGGCCATTTCTTTAAACGCCATGCAGGTGGGCATTGATACCACCAGCGCTTATTCCAATGCCAAAATCAAGACCATCTCAACAGGACGGCTGATGAGTGAACTGGAACGAAAAAACATTGTCATTGTCACCGGTTTTCAGGGCATCAATAAATATGAAGACGTTACTACATTGGGCCGCGGCGGCTCTGATACGTCGGCTGTTGCCATTGCAGCAGCGCTGGGTGCAGACTTGTGTGAAATTTACACCGATGTGGACGGTGTTTTTACGGCCGATCCCCGGGTGGTGAAAGACGCCAGAAAATTGGATGAAATCAGTTATAACGAAATGGCCGAGCTGGCATCTTTGGGGGCGAAGGTGCTGCATACCCGTTCTGTGGAATTGGCCCAAAAATATAAAGTGGAATTAGTGGTGCGGTCCAGTCTTTCCAGAGATCCGGGCACCGTTGTGAAGGAGGAAACTACTGTGGAAAAAATGCTTGTAAGCGGCGTCGCTTCCGATAAAGATATTGCGCGCATTACCATTGAAGGGATTGCAGACCAGCCAGGGAAAGCTTTTGAAGTATTCTCTTTGCTGGAAAGAAAGAATATTTCGGTGGATATCATCATCCAGTCCATTGGCCGGGATCATACCAATGATATTTCTTTCACCATTGCCAAAGGTGATTTGCAGCAGACCATGGAGCTGTTGGAAAAGAACAACCATATCATTGGCGCCAAAAAGATTTCTTATGATGATAATGTGGCAAAAGTTTCCATCGTGGGCGCCGGCATGGCAACGCATCCTGGTGTCGCCAGACTGATGTTTGAAGCACTTTATGACGCCGGTGTTAATATCGGTATGATCTCCACTTCGGAAATCAAGATTTCTGTTTTAATTGAGACGAAAGATGTGGAAAATGCCCTGGTGGCTATCCACGATAAGTTCAATCTGGCAACCCAGAGCATGCGCAAAAACTAAGTGTAAAAAGCGGGAAGACTTGTGTCCTGATGAAAAAAACAGGGCACTTGATGGCTTCTCCGCTTTTTTCGCGTCCGTGGAAAAGGAATCTAGAAGG
>CALWLF010000076.1 GCA_944381455.1 uncultured Clostridia bacterium
GCCCACGATTTTCCCGGGCATTATGTCAAACAACAATATCTGCCCGATGAATTGGTGGGCAAAATCTATTATGAACCAACGGAAAACGGTGTGGAAAAACGCATCGGGGAACATTTGCGTCGCCTGAGAGAACAAGGCGAATAGAAAGAGGGAAATTATGCGATATATCAATGAACTGCGGGAAGGGGAAAGTGTGGTTGGACACTACCTTTGTAAAACGAAACAAACCCTGAAATCCAGAGCCGGCAAAAGCTATTTTTCTTTGAAACTGCAGGATAAAACCGGCACCATCGACGCCAAAGTTTGGGACCTCAATAACGAAATCAAAAGCTTTGAAGAAAACGATTTTATCAAAATCGACGGCACGGTTCTCATTTATAACAACGAACCACAGTTAAACGTCCGCCGCATCCGCAAAAGCATGGACGGGGAATATGATCCCATGGATTACATCCCAAGCACGGAAAAAAACATCGATGTGATGCTCAAAGAATTGCTGGGCTATATCGACACCATCCAGGATCAATACATCAAGGCGCTGCTGCAAGAAATTTTCCTCAAAGACGAAACGGTGAAAAAATGCTTCCGCACCCATTCTGCCGCCCGCACCATGCACCACAGTTACCTGGGCGGCCTGGTGGAACATACACTGTCGGTGACACAGATTTGCGATTTTATGGCCGGGCGCTATAAAAATGTCAACCGGGATTTGCTGGTGGCTACGGCCATGCTCCACGACGTAGCCAAAGTGCGGGAATTATCCCAGTTTCCCACCAATGACTATACCGACGAAGGCCAGCTTTTGGGCCATATTGTCATTGGGGCCGAGATGATTCACGAAGCAGCCTCTCGTATTACTGGTTTTCCCAAAACCCTGGAAAACCTCATCAAACACAGCATTTTGGCCCACCATGGGGAATATGAATATGGCTCGCCAGAACTGCCCAAAACCATTGAAGCCTTCATTTTGCACTGCGCCGATAATATGGACGCCAAAACAAAGGCCATGGAAGAAGCCATTGCCGGCAACACCAATCAAGGCGAATGGGTGGGCTATCAGCGGATTATGCAGCGCAATATCCGCACATCGGTCTATTAAAGGAGGCAGGGCATGAAGCAAAAAGTGCCGGTAGAAAAAAACCAAGTCTATGAAATGACCATCACCGCGCAGGGCAGCGAAGGCCAGGGTATTGGCCGAGTAGATGGGTTTGCCGTTTTTGTGCCAGATGCACTGCCGGGGGAAGTGGCCGACGTAAAAATTTTAAAGGTGCAAAAACAGTTTGCCTATGGAAAGATAGAAACGCTGAAAACCACATCCCCGGACCGCGCGGAGCCCAGATGCCCTCTGGCCCGCCGCTGCGGCGGCTGCGCCTTACAGCATATGACCTATGACGCCCAACTGCGCTTTAAAACCCAAAAGGTAACAGATGCCATCCACCGCATTGGCGGCCTCACCCATGTGCAAGTCAACGACTGCATCGGCATGGAGACGCCCTGGCATTACCGCAACAAGGCCCAGTTTCCCGTGGGAAAAGGGAAAAACGGCATTGAAATCGGCTTTTATGCCAAAGGCAGCCACCGGATCATTGATACCGACCATTGCATGATTCAGCACCCTGTTAATGATGTGGTGGTGGAAGTGGTGCGCCAATTTTTAGAACAATATGGTATTTCCATCTACGACCAGGAGCAAAAGAAAGGCTTGGTCCGCCATCTGTTAACCCGTGTTGGTTTTCAAAGCGGCGAGGTGATAGTCTGTCTGGTGATAAACGGTAATCTCCTGCCCCATGGAGATGTGCTGGTGGAAGCGTTAAAAGAAAAGGTACCGGGCCTGGTTTCTGTGGTCTTAAACGAAAACAAAACCCATACCAATGTCATTTTGGGCCCCAAAATCCACCCTCTCTGGGGAAAAACAACCATCACCGACCACATTGGCAACATACAGTTTGAGATTTCACCTTTGAGTTTTTATCAGGTGAACCCGGTGCAGACGAAACGGCTGTATGAATTGGCGGTGGAACAGGCCGGCTTAAGCGGCAAGGAACGGGTGCTGGATCTTTATTGCGGCATTGGCACCATTTCCCTGTTTTTGGCCCAAAAGGCCAAAGAGGTGCTGGGGGTGGAAGTGATCCCTGAAGCCATTGCTGATGCCAAGCGCAACGCTAAAATAAACGGCATCACCAACGCCCGTTTCCGGGTGGGAGCTGCGGAAAATGTCATCGGCCTTTTGGAACAGGAGGGATTTGCGCCGGATGTGGTAGTCATCGATCCGCCAAGAAAGGGCTGCGATCCCTTTGTCATCGAAACCATCGCCAAAATGTCGCCACAAAAGGTGGTTTATGTCTCCTGCGAACCATCCACCCTGGCCCGGGACTTGAAATTGTTCCACCAGCTGGGCTTTGTGGCAACGGAGGCCACCCCGGTGGACCAGTTCGGACAGAGCTTTCATGTGGAGACGGTGATCATGATGACGTATTGTGGTAAAGAGGCAAAAAATGAGGGTTAAACCACTTAGTACCGGAAAGAAGTCTGGCGGCGAAGCCGTTTTTGCGAAGCAAAAATACTGACCTCATGACAAAATCTTATCT
>CALWLF010000077.1 GCA_944381455.1 uncultured Clostridia bacterium
ACTATATTCCTTGCAGTTGGCAGACCGCAATCTCATTATAGTGAAAAGGAGTTTTTTCTTCTACCTCAACGCCAAAAGGCTCTTTTGAACCACGCGTCTAACGCGTGGTTTTCTTTATACAAAAAAAAGTCTGGGCTTTACCCAGACTTAAAAGAAAGCATCCTAACGATTGGAATACACCCTTGTTCTTGGCGCCTTACCCCAAAACTGCAGCCACTTCTTCTGCTGCAAGGGCTTCATCTTCACCTTCCGCCTGGATGGTGACACGCATCCCATCTGAAAGGCCGAGGGAAATTAAACACATCAAACTTTTGGCATTGACCAGCTTGTCATCCAATGCAATTTTTACGTTGCTCTTAAATTTGCTGGCAGTCTGCACAAAAAAAGCTGCTTCTCTGGTATCCAACGCATTTTTTACTGTAACTGTTTTACTGATCATCGCTTCTTACCATACCCTCTCTTAAGTTTTCCGCCATTTCACTGATTTTCCGCAGCCGGTGATTGACGCCGGATTTGCCCACCGGCGGATCCATCATTTCACCCAGTTCTTTCAAACTGGCCTCTGGAAATGCCATCCTGGCCTGGGCAATTTCTTCCAGTGCCTTTGGCAGTGTGTCAAACCCAACTGTTTGCTGCAGCAGCTGAATATCTTCCAGCTGTTTGACTGAAGCCGCAATGGTCTTATTTAAGTTTGCAGTTTCACAGTTGACCTTGCGGTTAACATTATTGCGCATATCTTTGATGATACGCACATTTTCCATTTCCATCAACGCCACATGGGCGCCCATGATATTGAGCAAGTCCACAATTTGCTCGCCTTCTTTCAAATAGACCACAAACTGCTCCTTGCGTTTAACCATTTTTGCGTCCATATCAAAGGAGTTGATTAACGCAATCAACTGTTGGGCATAGGATTGCTGATTGGCCACAAATTCCAGATGGTATGTTTTTTCCGGATCACTCACCGATCCAGCGGCCAAAAACGCGCCCCGGATATACGCCCGTTTACAGCAAACAGAAGAAACCACCAACGGATCGATCTGTGCTCCCAGCGCCACTTGTTTCTCTTTCGTCATCAGCCCCGTTGCCAAAAGCGCCTTTTGCACCGCATCCTCCGCGCCGTCTAGCAGCAGCGTATAGGCGCGCTTTTTGTTCAGCTGCTGATTTCGTCTGACCTGTATTTCACATTCTATATTAAAAGTTTTTTTCAATAATGTAAAGCACTTTCTGGCCACCGTTACATTTTCCGTATGTATTTTTACACAAAAGTTTTGCGCCAAAGGCACATAATCTCCACACATATTCAACAAGGCGGCAATTTCAGAAATTTGGCAATGGCGTGCTTCTCCAAAATGATGGGCCAGCTCGCTTTTGACATTAGAAGAAAACGACAAATTTTTCACCTCCTGCCATCATCGGCCTTGGTTGTTGAACAGATTTTCCATTTTTGTTCAAACTCTGCGCTTAGCCCCTGATTACAATAGACTTCTTATTTTTTCTGCTTGGCATCTTTTTCAATGTCATTATGCCGCAGCCGTACGGAATGGCCTTTTTCCGTCAATCCTTTGGAAAGCTCGTTGGCCAGTGTCACCGAGCGGTGCTTGCCGCCGGTGCAGCCAATACTGATGACCAAACTGTTTTTCCCTTCCTTGATATACTGGGGAATCAAAAATTCCAGCAGATCCAAAAGCTTATCCAGAAAAATTCTGCTTTCTTCAAAGCTCATCACATAACTGCTGACGGGGCTGTCATTGCCTGTCTGCTCTTTCAGCTCTGTAATATAATAGGGGTTAGGCAAAAAGCGCACATCAAACACCAAATCCGAGTCAATGGGGATGCCATACTTAAATCCAAAAGAGTCCACTGTAATCATCAAACTTTCAAAGTTTTCATTCAGCACAAAAATATCGTTGATTTTTTCTTTCAATTCCCGAGTCAAAATATTGCTGGTATCGATGATATAGTTGGCCCTTTTTTTTACTTTTTCCAAAATACTGCGTTCTTTATGGATGCCATCGGCAATAGAGCCGCCCCGGGAGAGGGGATGGCTGCGTCTTGTTTCTTTAAACCGCTTGATGAGGCTTTCGTCGGAGGCGTCCAAAAACAAAATTTCATAATCATAACCATTTTCATTGAGGGAATCCAGGCCATGGAACAAGTCTTCAAACAATTTTCCGCCGCGGATGTCGATGCCCAGTGCCACTTTATCAATCTCCCGCCCCTGTTCAAACAGTTCCGCAAATTTTAATAACAGCGCCGGAGGCAAATTATCGGCACAAAAATAATTGATGTCTTCCAAAAACTTCAGCACCGTCGTCTTTCCAGCGCCGGACATCCCTGTTACAATCACAAATTTCATCTGCATCACACCTTTTTGCCTTGCCTAGTCTTCTCCAATGATTTTCACTTCACATTCCAGCGCCACACCCGTTTGCTCCAGCACCACCGACTGCACATGGGCAATGACGGCCAGCAGATCACAGCTTTTGGCCTGGCCCAAATTGACCACAAAACCGGCATGCTTGGTGGAAACGGCGCCATCCCCCACCTGGTAGCCTTTCAAACCGCACTGCTCAATGAGCGCTCCTGCAAAATGGCCTTGGGGCCGCTTGAATGTGCTGCCGGCGCTGGCATATTCCAAAGGCTGTTTTTCCCTTCGTCTGGCGGCAAAGTCTTTCATCTGGGCCCGGATGGCCTCTTTGTCTCCTTCTTCCAGTTCCAAAACACCTTCCAGCACCCAATATCCCTTCTCTAAAATATTGCTGTGACGGTAGCCCAGCTCCAGCGCTTCTGCCGGCAGGGTTTGCACCTGCATCTTTTGGTCCAGCACCGTCACTTCCTTCAGCACATCTTTCAGTTCTCCGCCATAAGCCCCGGCATTCATCACCACAGCCCCGCCAAAGGTGCCGGGAATGCCGCCGGCAAAAGCCACACCCGAAAGAGATGCCTCCATAGCTGCCAAGGCCATTTGGCTTAGGGGGACACCGGCGCCCACCACCAAACGGTTACCTTCTCGCCGCACTTGGCGAAACCCTTCTCCCAAGGTGATGACGGCCCCTCGAATGCCTCCTTCTTTCACCAAAACATTGGAGCCTTTCCCCAGCACCATCGCTGGCACGTTTTCTTCTTTCAATATGGAAAGCACCGAAAAAAGCACACGCCAGGACGACACTTCGATCCAATAGTCGGCCGGTCCGCCGGTTTGAAAGGTGCAGTGGCGCTTCATGGACTCCTGCACCTTCACCTGCTCTTCTCCCGCCGCTTCTTTCAACCGCTCCAACAGCGTCACCACAACTCCTCCTCTGCTTACTCGTCTTTCCATGCCTGCAGCATGGCTGCCCCAATGATCACCGCATCGTAATCCATGGAGGCAAGCATCACTTTGGTATTGGCATTTTCCTGCTGTCCAAAGGCTTTTTCATACACCAGCGCAGCCACATCATCAATGAACTCATGGCCGATTTTGCGCAGCTTGCCGCCAATGGCAATGGCATCGGGCTGCAAGATATTGACAATGTTAATCAGGCCCAAAGCTACATATCTCTTAAACATATGCACAATTTCTGCCGCATAGACATCGCCTTTTTTGGCTGCCTCAAAGGGAATGCGATAGCTCATCAAGCGCAAATCGCCATTGACCATCCGAAACATTTCGCTTTCCGGATGGCGGATGGCCGCAATGCGGGCATCGCGCACCAAGGCTGTGGAGGAGGCATAGGCCGCCCAGCAGCCGCTGCGGCCGCAGTCGCATTTTTCCCCATCCATGACAATCACATGGTGGCCCAATTCTCCGGCGCCAAAAAATGCACCGTGATACACTTCGTTATTGATGACAATCCCGCCGCTGATGGCCGTGCCCAAGGTGACAATGACAGAGTTTTTATATTCTTTTGTGGCACCCCAGCGGCTTTCTGCCAAAGCATAGCAGTTGGCGTCGTTTTCCAGATAAACTGGGATAGAAATGTGTTTTTTGATTTCTGCCAGCAGCGGCACATCCCGAAAACCAAAATAGCTGGAATAAATCAGCATGCCGCTTCTGCGGTCGATGGTGCCATACGTCCCAACGCCCACATGATCAATTTCCGTTTCAAAATCCAATCCGGCGGCAAAAGCCACCCGTTTTACCAATACTGCCAAATCGGCCATGATTTCCGACACAGGCCGGTACCGCAAGGTGGGAATGGACTCCTTGGCCAAAATCGTGCCGGATTCGTCCACAACACCAGCTATGATGTTGGTCAAATCTAAGTTTACGCCGATTGCATACATGGATACACCTCCTAAAAATTGTTATCGTCTGCTCATGCGTTCGCTTAACACCTTGGCTGCATTATACCCCAGTTTTTTCTGGCGGCAGTTCATGGCAGCCGATTCGCAAATGATGGCAATATTTCGTCCCGGGCGCACCGGAATGGAATTACAAACCACTTTGTTGCCCATGATTTCGTAATATTCATCCTCCAGTCCCATACGGTCATACACTTTTTGCTCGTCCCACAACTCCAGACGAATGACCATGTCAATGGTCTGCTCTTGCTTGATGGCGCCCACGCCAAACAGTTCGCGCACATCAATGATGCCGATGCCGCGCAGTTCCAGAAAATAACGGATCAGCTCCGGACAGCTGCCGATGAGGGTTTCGTGGGAGATTTTTTTGATCTCCACAGCATCGTCGGCCACCAGCCGGTGTCCCCGTTTGATCAGTTCCAGTGCCGCTTCACTTTTGCCCACGCCGCTGTCGCCAATGATTAAAATGCCTTCGCCGTAAATTTCCACCAGCACCCCGTGGATGGTGATGCGGTCAGCCACTTCGCATTTGAGCCAGCGGCTGATTTCACCCATAAAATCCGACTCCCGGTAATTGGTACGAAAGACCGGCACTTGAAACTCTCTGGCAAACACTGCAATCTCTGGAAACATGGGAATATTATTGCAGATAATGAGACAAGGGAACCCAAAACTAAAGAGCTTTCGCAGCACATCCTCCCGAAACATGGGCTCCAGCCGCTCCAAATAGGCATATTCCACCTGCCCCATAATCTGCACCATGTAATTTTCAAAATAATCAAAAAAACCTGCTAACTGTAATGCCGGGCGGTTGACTTCATTGCTGGTGAGGACTTTCCCCTCCAAAGAAATATCCGGCACCAGGTTCTCCAAATGAAACTCCGCCACAAATTTTTCCATTGGTACGGAATACATCTTCCGCCCACCTCCTCGATTGAACATACTTCCGCATCGTTAGATTTTACCATATTTCACTCTTTGATACAAGTTAGGCAGCCATTTTGAAACAAAAAAGAAACATTTTTTCTGTTTTGTCTCGTTAATTTTTTCCCTGGCTTGGCATATCCGTTCGGAAAAAGCGATATACTGCTTCGGCAGCTTTGATGGTCATCTCCGGCACTTCCAGCAAATCGGCCACTTCCGCCTGGGCAATCTGCCCCGTATCGCCAAAATGGCGCAGCAATGCCTTTCTCCGTTTGGGGCCGATGCCTTCGATTTGGTCTAACACCGATTCCACCTGGCTTTTTTGCCGCAGCTGGCGGTGGTAGGAGATGGCAAAGCGGTGGACTTCATCTTGAATCCGGGTAATGAGCAAAAAGGCTTCGCTGTTGGATGGCAGCAGAATTTCTCTGTCTTCATAAAGCAGCCCACGGGTGCGGTGGTGCTCGTCTTTGACCATGCCGCACACCGGCACCGACACCCCAAAGGAGGCCAGCACCCCGTTGGCCGCCGCAATTTGCGCCTTGCCGCCGTCCATTAAAATCAAGTCCGGCAGCCGTCCAAACCGCTCGTCCTGCTCCTCCACCGCATGGCGCAGACGCCTTGTCAACACTTCTTCCATGGAGGCAAAGTCATTGGCCCCCACCACCGTTTTGATTTTAAACTTTCGATAGTCGCTTTTTTTGGCTTTTCCGTTTTCAAAAACCACCATGCTGCCCACCGAATGATACCCTTGGATGTGGGAAATATCATAGCTTTCCACCCGTTCCACTTTGCCTTTTAACCCCAGCGCCTGGGCCAGCTCTTCCATGGCGCCGATGGTCCGCTGCTGTTCCCGCTTGATTTTTTCGCCAAACTGGCTTAAGGTCACCTGGGCGTTTTGCCCGGCCAGTTCCGTCAGCTTATGCTTTTCGCCTTTTTGCGGCACCACCAGGCTGACTTTGCTTCCTTTCATGGCCGATAGCCACCCTTCCAGCATCTCCTTTTCTTCTTCCTGGGGCACATCTTCCAGCAATAGCTCTTTGGGAATGAAGGCCGTGCCGCTGTAAAACAGCTTGATAAACTCGGTGATCACCTGGGAGCGGCTGCTGCCTTCTGTGTTTTTCATCAAAAAATGTTCCCGGCCTGTGATTTTTCCGCCGCGGATGAAAAAAACCTGCACCAGCGCCTCATCAAAAGCCCTGGCTAGACCAATGACGTCGCTGTCTTGATAGCCGGCGTTGGTGATTTTCTGTTTTTGCGCCACCCGTTCTACAGACAGGATCTTGTCCCGCAGCAGCGCCGCCTTTTCAAAATCCAACGCCTCTGCCGCCTCGTCCATTTCCTTGCGCATCTGTGCCAAAATATCCTGGTGCTTGCCTTCCAAAAACAAAATGGCTTCCTGCACCCATTTTCCATAGGTTTCTGCATCCACCAACCCGTCACAGGGGGCGGCGCACTGGCCGATGTGATAGTTCAGACAGGGCCGCTCTTTTTTCAGATCCCTGGGAAAGACTTTTTTGCATTTGCGGATGGGCCAAAGCTTATGGACCATGTCCACCGTCTCTTTGACGGCCGTGGCGTCAGTGATGGGGCCAAAATAGCGGGCACCGTCTTTTTCATAGCGGCGGGTGGAAAAGACCCGGGGAAACGATTCTTGCACTGTCACTTTAATATAAGGATAGGTTTTATCGTCTTTTAGAGCAATGTTATACTTGGGGCTATATTCTTTGATGAGATTGCATTCTAAAATCAGTGCTTCCATTTCCGTATCGGTGACGATGTATTCAAATTCCGCGATGTGGCTGACCATGCTCTGCACCTTGGGCGAGTGGTTTTTGCTGTTTTGAAAATACTGGCTCACCCGGTTTTTCAGCTTCACGGCCTTGCCCACATAAATCACTTGGTCCTGGTCGTCTTTCATAATATATACGCCTGGTTTTAACGGCAGTTTTTTCAGTTCTTCTTTGATATCAAACATGGACGTTATCCTCATTTTGTTTTGTGATGAAATTCTGAATTTTTTCTTATTATACCATCTTCTGCTTTCGGAACAAATGGTTTTTTGTTATACTAGAAGAGAAAGGATGTGAAACTGCATGAGTCTTTGGCGAAAAACCGTCTGTGTTTTTGGCGCCGTTTTTATGGGCTATGGCGCACTGGTTTGTTTGCTGACCACCTTCAGCTTGGGTAATGCCCTTTCTTTTTTTGTGGGAGCCGTGTTTTTTTGCTACGGATTTTGGTATCCTGCCCTGTGTGCCCATTGCCAAGCAGGGTGGAGAGCATGGTTCCACCGCTTGTTGCAAGGCGCATTGGTGCTGTTTTTGGGCAGTTTTTGCCTATGCAGCGTACTGTTATATATCACCGGAAAAGAAGAACCGCCCCAGGGGGCCGATGTGGTGCTGGTGCTGGGAGCTGGGCTAAAGGGAGATCAGGTGAGCCTTTCTTTGGCCTACCGGCTGGATGCAGCTTTTGACTATTATCTGCAAAACCCCGGCTGCAAAATCCTTGTTTCCGGCGGCCAAGGCCCCAATGAATGGGTCACCGAAGGCAGCGCCATGAAACAATATCTGTTGGAAAAAGGCGTTGCCGAAAGCGACCTTTTGGTGGAAGAGAGCTCTTCTCGCACCATGGAAAACTTTCTCTTTTCTAAACTCCTCATTGAAGAAGCCTTCCCCCAAAAAGAGGTAACCGTCGTCTATGTCACCAACGGCTTTCATGTCTTTCGGGCCGGCTGCATTGCAAAACAGACGGGCTATGACGCCCATGGTTTGGGGGCAAAAACGGTGCCCTATCTGGCCCCGGCCCAATATTTGAGAGAGTATTTTTCTCTGTTGAATTTTTTCACCTTTGATCAGCTGCTGCTTTCCAGCTGGTGAAACGGCCTTTCTTTTCATATAATTGGTCCTTTCTTTTCATATAATTGGTAGAAATACCAAGAAAGGAAAGGACTTTTTTCTATGGGAAAAAAACAAATCATACAGGGAGCGCTGCTGTTGAGCGCCTCCAACCTGCTTTCCCGTCTGCTGGGGTTTGTTTACCGCATCACCATGACCAAGGCCATCGGCGCCGAAGGCATGGGGCTTTACCAGCTGATTATGCCCCTCTATGCCCTCAGCTGGACACTCACTTCGGCAGGGCTTACCACCACGTTATCCCATCTGACGGCCAGGGAACTGGCCTTGGGCCAAAAGGGAAATGTCAAGCGGATTTTGCATCTGTCGCTTCTGCTTTCCCTTTGTCTGAGTGTTTTGGTGGCGGCAGGATTATTTTTTCTCGCACCTTTTCTCTCTGTGCAGCTGCTGCAAGATGCCAGAGCCGTGCATCCATTGCAAATCATCAGCTGCTGCATCCCCATGATGGCCCTGGGCAGCTGTATGCGCGGCTATTTTTATGGGCTTCAAAAGCACGCTGTGCCGGCGGCCTCCCAACTGCTGGAGCAGCTGGTGCGCCTTAGCGCCATTTTTATCCTTTCGACGGCCTTTTCCCTGGCCGTGCCGCAGCAGGCCGTCTGCGCCGCAGCAGTGGGGATTGTGCTGGGAGAAACGGCCTCTTTTTTGCTGACACTGCTCTGCCTGAAAACGCAGCCTGCCAGCCCAACAGCCGCCCGTTTTTCCCGCCGCCACTGTCTGTCGCTGATTTTATCCATGGCCATTCCCTTAAGCGCCACCAGAATCTTTGGTTCTTTGTTACATACGGCAGAAAATATCTTGATTCCCCAGCGGCTTTCCTTATTCTCCCAGTCCACCAATGCCCTGGCCGATTTTGGACGGCTGACCGGTATGGCAATGCCCCTAAGAGGCGCAAAAGGGAAACTGCTTTGACGCAGCCTCCATCAAAACAAAAAGAGCGAATCCTTCACGGCCTGGATTCGCTCTCTTTTTTGTCATTTTTATTTGGCATCGAAAGCCGCCTGCTCCTTTTGCAGCAGGCGCCGATAGGTGCGATCCATGCAGACGGCACCAAAGGGCGCTGTGATCAAAATGGCCAATACCGCCACCGTCAGCACCATCTCTCCGCAGCCAAGTCCCATGGAAAGGGGAATGCCGCCAATGGCTGCCTGCACGGTGGCCTTTGGGGTATACGCCAGCATGGTAAAGAGCCGTTCTTTGGGCGAAAGAGCTGTCTTTGCCACACAAAGGCCAACGCCGCCCATGCGAAACACCAAAGCGCCCAGCACCACCAAAATGGCCGCCGCCCCAAACTGCAACGCATAATTGAAATTAACTGTGGCCCCCACCAGAGAAAACAGCGTTACCTCGGCAGCCACCCACAGCTTATTGTATTTTTGGGAAAGCCTACCTGCCAGCACCGGATAAAACTGCAGCAAGGCAATGCCCATGGCCATAATGGCCAATAATCCGGAAAAGGGAATCCTGCCTTCCAGCCAATCTTCTGCCTGCACCAGCAAAAACGAAACGCTCAGCAAAATCATCACTTTCACCGAGTCCCTCATATGAAACAGGCGAAAATACCGTTGCAGCCCATACCCAATGCCCCATCCGGCCCCGCTG
The DNA here is from genome assembly GCA_944381455.1 of uncultured Clostridia bacterium. GTDB lineage: Bacteria > Bacillota > Clostridia > Lachnospirales > Anaerotignaceae > Neoanaerotignum. The sequence continues at coordinate 9,720 of CALWLF010000077.1, forward strand.
CCCAAGATGATGGCCACCGGCACCTGCAAAAAATCTCTGGCCGTCATGGCGGTGTGGCTGGCGGCAAGGCCCGTAAATGCCGTAAAAACCACAATCACAAACACATCATCTACTGACGCGGCAGCCAAGATCATGGAAGGAATCCCGGCCTTGGTTCCATATCCTTCTTCCATCAGTTTCAGCATCCTGGGCACCACCACCGCCGGTGATACGGCGGCCAAAACGCTGCCCATGATGGCCGCATCCAACCGGCTGACGCCCAAAAGCAGCGGCGCCAGCAGCACCACCCCCACCATCTCACAAACGGCCGGCAAAAAACAAAGCAGCACCGACGGCCGCCCCACTTTTTTCAAATCGGCCAAATGCAGCGCAAGGCCGGCCCGTGTCAAAATGATCACCAGCGCCATCTGCCTTAGCTCCCCCGAAATCAAAAGCAAATGGTCATCCAAAAACCCAAGCCCATACGGCCCCAACATCATCCCCGCCAACATCATCCCCAATAAAGACGGCAGCTTCAGCCAATGAAAAAACTTCCCAAACAATAACCCCACCAAAAAAATCAATGCCAGACTGGTTAACATCTTGTTTCCTCCTTTTGTCATAAAAAAAAGCCAATGCTCCTGCACTATGCGCAGAAGTCATCAGCTTTCATCCCAAGCGGTTTATGCCTGATTGGCATCGGGAGCACTTCATTCCCGTTTTCTTTTCCCAGCATATCATAAAAAACAGCAAAAAGCAAGAAAAATCAAATCCATTGATTCCAGTTTCGCTTCATCAAAATCCGGAAATGCTCTGGTCCTTCATAGACCACACGAAACAGCCAGCCAAACTGCTCCTCTTCTTGTTCCAATGTCTTTTGTATGGTGGCGGCATACGCCTCCTGCCGTTGGCGGCGGGCTGCCTTTGTTTCGCCGTATTTGGCCAGATACAGCCGTTCTTCCACCTGGCGCACTGCCTCTGCCACCCGGTCTTGACGCAGCGTGCCGGCAGGGCAAGGCCCACCCTGGCTTCTTCTGGGGCAGGTGAAAGAAGCATAGCTGCCCCAGCGGCGCACCATGGGCTGCCCGCAGCCGCCGCAAAAAATCCGTCCCCGAAAGGGATGGGGCGGATGGCCTTGTGTCCGGGCTTCTGGCGGCAAAATAGCAGGGGCAAGGGGCGGATAGCGCCTTTCGATCTGGTGCCAGAGCTGCGGCTGTTTTTTCCTTTGCCGTCTGGAAAAATAAACAGGCTTTTCCCAGGCCCCCAGCACCATGGTGCCATCATAACAGGGTGCATGCAGCAGCCGCCAGACCTTATTTCTGGTCCACACCCCCTCCCTCTTTGGCGTTTGGATGCCTGATTGCTGAAGCATCTGAGCCATTTCTCCTGTGGTAAACCCCTGGCTTTGCCAGAAAAATAATTGCCGCACCACAGCCGCCTCTTCTTCTTGGATCACCATCTGGCCTGCTTCTTTGCGATAGCCATAGGGCGCACGGCCCCAATGAATGCCGGCCTGAACTTGTTTTGCCCGCAGCGCGCGCACTTTTTCTGCCACATCCTGGCCATACCACTGATGGACCAGCCCCTGTAACAGCATCCATTCTTCCGCCTCCGGGCTGCGGCTATCATATTGCTCTGTCAAGGAAATGAGCGTTGTTTTCGTCTTGGGAAACAAGTTTTTTTGACAGTCCTCTAAAAACAAGTGATCCCTGGACAGCCTGGAAAAATCCTTCACCACCACTGCCGCCACCTCATCAGACGCCACCGCCGCCATCAGTCTTTGCAAGGCCGGCCGCCTGGTGGTGCCGCCGCTATAACCCACATCTAGAAACGGGACAAAGGGAAACTGCCGCAGCCATGGATCCTGTTTCACAGCCTCTTCCACCAGCGTCCTCTGATGTTCCACCTGGCTGCCCTTCTCCACCGAAATCCGGTAATATCCTGCCACAAAGCGCATCGGCCTCTCCCTCCTTCTGCCATGGCCGAATGATCCATGTTTCTGTGCTGGTCCACTGCCTTTTCCCCTTGGGCACCACCCTTTGCCGCTTGCCCTGCACCAGCAGGCCGCCATAAATATTGTTTTGCAGCAAATAGCGCACTGTCTGCCTGCTCCACGCCGTCTGCCCCGGGGAAGAAACGCCCAGCAGGTTCAGCCGCCGGGCAATGGCAGCGGCCGTTTTTCCCTGCCGGTGCCAGGAAAAGATTGCCTTTACCACCGGCCACTCGGTTTCGTTTTGCACCAGTCTTTTTGCCTGCTTGGTAAATCCATAGGGCGGATGGCCGCCGGCAAATTCTCCCCGCAGCATCATGGCCCGCCTTGCGGCCTTTTCTTTTTGGGAAATATCCCAGATGTAACATTCATCGGCCATGGTCTTTAAGGCCAGGGCCAAAAAATGCTCGTTCCATGCCCCCTGCCCCGTATCCAGCCCATCTCCCGGCGCCAACAGCCGGATACCCTGATGCCGCCATCGTTCCAACAGTGTTCCTACCTCTTTGTAATTGCGCCCAAGCCGCGATAAATCCTTCACCGCCACGGCATCGGCCCGCCTTTGTTTCAACGCTTCTTCCATGGCCAAAAATCCAGGGCGCCGAAAGCCATAGCCGCTTTGGCCGTCATCAGCAAACCATCCAGCTGCGCTCCAAGCCGGATTTTGCTGCATCCACTGCTCCAAATAGCTTCGCTGCCCCAGTAGCCCGCCCGGCTCTTCCACCGAGCGGCGCAGATAGCAAAAAATGCGCATCTGCCCCCTTTGCCTTCGTCTTTTTTCTGCTTCTAGTTCCACGCGCTTTCTTCTTCCCACAGCTCTGCCTCCTTTGCCAGCACCACCTTGCACTTATCAGCATCCAGATAGATCCCAAATAACACCTGCACCAGCGCCTTTCTGGTCATGGCTCTTCCTTCCGTCAAGGGACAAAGGCGCCAAAACTGGGCCAGCGCTTCTTCCGCCCGTTCTGCCGGCAGCAAAGGCAGATGGCATTTGCCCTCTTTTCTGCCGGCACAAAGGTTATATTGATAGGTCTTTTGGCCTTTCTTGATGATTTTTCGTTGGAGCTGCCGCCCACAGCGGCCGCAAAAAAGCAGCCCCGAAAGCAGATTCCTGCCTCCGTCTAAGCGCCGGCGCAAATCTCTGTGGCAAAGGCGCCATAGAGCTGCCTGCTGGGCCTGGGTAAAGATGGCGGGCCAGCATTTGCCGCCGCCATAGACGGGCGAAAGCAGCATCCGCCGCAGCGTGCTTTCGCTCCACTGGTCCCTGCCATAGAGCCGAAAGCCGGAAAAAAAGTGCTCTCCATCGGCCGTTTTCTGCTGTGAGGGAGACAGCAGCGCCAAATCATTAAGCCACCCGGCCGCCTGGGCAACGGTTGCTCCCTCCAGCACCCACCCGGCCGCCCGCTCCAAAACAGCGGCCTGCTCTTTTACCACCTGCAAGCCTCCTCCCTTTGTTTTTTCATAGCCGTAAGGCGCAAAGGGGCCCAAAAACTGGCCTGCCTGCCGCTTCACTTCCCACCCGGCAGCCACCTTGCGCCCAATATCCCGGCTGTACCAGTCATTCATCAAATTTTTCAGCGGCACCAGCAGCCGATGGCTTTCTTTTGCCGTATCCACCCCGTCGGTGACGGCCACCAGCCGCACCCCCCACAGCGGAAACAGCTGCTCGATATAGCGCCCCGTTTCCACATAGTTGCGCCCAAGCCGGGATAAATCCTTCACCACCAGACAGTCAAACTGCCCTTCTTCCATTTTCTGCTCCATCTGCCGAAACGCCGGGCGGCGGAAAGATCTGCCGCTGACACCATCGTCCACAAACTCTTCTAACAGCAAAAACTCCTGCTGCTGTGCCAGATATTGCATAATAACAGCCCGCTGGTTTTGAATGCTGTTGCCCGCCTCCTCTTCTGCTTTAGAAATCCTCAGATAAACGGCCGTCCTCCATTGCTTCATCTTCCCTTTCCCACTCCACTTCCACTTGATAGTCTCCCACAAAAAAAACAGGATGCTGCTCCATCCAGGCCAAAAACGCAGCTTGCCTTTGCCGCCTTGTCATGGGCTTATTTTCTTCCATATGTTTGCCTCCCAATGGTTTGCTTCATTTTATGCAAATCAACCAAAAGAAAGACACATTTTCTGTAAATTGACATAATTTTAGCACTCGATACAGCTACTTGCACAACTTTCACCCAGCTACCGCCGGAAAAACCCTGTTTATTTTTACAGAATTGCATGATTCCCACAAAATATTTTTACTTTTTTTCAAAAAACTCTTGACTCTATTCTAACTACACACAATAGAATGGTTTTGTAAAGAAGGACAAATCAGATGCAAGCGTGCTCTGATTCATAGTGGTATGTAATGATTAAAAGGAGGAACTAAACATGAGCGATCACAAATATTCTGAAGCCAGCGATATGCTCTACACTGGCAGAACACCAAAGGGTATGGACTTCAACAAACCAGAATCTTTCCCTTACTTCCCTTGCACCGCTTTCACCATGAACAGCCTTTCCGAAGTAAAGGAATGCTACAAATCCAGATATACATACGTTAGAACCAACAACCCTAACCGTGATGCTCTGGCTGACGTTGTAACCTATTTGGAACAGGGCGAAAAATCCCTGATCTTCTCTTCTGGTATGGGTGCTATCACCACCACCTGCATGACCGTATTGAAACCAGGCGATGAAGTAATCTGCAACAGAAACATCTACGGCGAAACTTTCGACGTATTCACCAAATTGTTGCCAAAATTCGGCATCAAAGGTACTCTGGTTAACTTCGACAACATCGACGAAGTAAGAGCTGCCATCAATCCTAACGTAAAAATGATCTACTCCGAAGTATGCGCTAACCCAACCATGAACTTGGCTGATATCCCTACTTTGGCTGAAATCGCTCATGCTAACGGCGCTCTGTTGATGATCGATAACACCTTCACCAGCCCAATCTCCATCAAACCTATTACCTTTGGCGCTGATATCGTTATCAACTCTCTGACCAAATTCATGAACGGCCACAGCAACGCTTTGGGCGGTTCTATCACCTCTACTGCTGAAATCATCGACGCTATCCATCCAGTACGTATGCTTTGCGGTACTCCTGGCGATCCATACGCTTCCTTCACCATGCTGACCAGCTTTGAAACCATGGATCTGCGTGTGAAAAAACAGATGGCTAACGCTGCTAAACTGGCAAAAGCTTTGGAAGAAAACCCATATGTATCCAAAGTAAACCATCCATCTCTGGAAAGCTTCCCACAGCATGACCTGGCTTTGAAACTGTTCAAATCCAACGATGCTATGACCGGTATGATGAGCTTCATCATCCCAGAAGGCGATGAAATGATCGACAAATTCATGCTGAAACTGCGTTATGCTCACTATGCAACCACTCTGGGCGGCTTGAGAACCACTTTGAACCATCCAGTAACCAGCTCTCACAGCCATATGCCAGATGCTGACAGACGTAAAATGGGCATCACTCCAGGTATGTTCCGTCTTTCCGTTGGTATCGAAGATGCAGACGATCTGATCGC
>CALWLF010000078.1 GCA_944381455.1 uncultured Clostridia bacterium
CCCCATTGACGGCAATGCTGTCTCCAATCTTCGTTCCTTCCAACACCTTTTTGGCCTCGATGACCACCGACGCCGATTGGGCCCCCGGCCGTATGGCGCCAATTCGGCCCACTTCTTCCACAATTCCTGTAAACATTTATTTCACGCTCCCCGTGATCAAAAAGTCTTCTCCCAACGGCGTCACCGACACCTGCTCTAAGCAGAGGGCCTCTGCCATGCGGCTTTTGCCCGCGCCACCCACCGGGGAGGGCGCCTTGTCTCCGCCCAATAGCTTTGGCGCAACATAGGCATAGACTTTCTGCACCAGCCCTTCTGACAGGAAACTGCCATGGATCTGGCCGCCGCCTTCCACCAGCAAACTGTCGATGTTCCGCTTGCCCAATTCCATCACCACTTCCCCCATGGTCACCTTCGGCAAAACCAATACCTCTGCCCCGGCTTTTTCCAGCGCCGCTTTCTTTTCGCCCCCTGTTTCTGTCACCACCAAAAGCGGCGCCTCTTTGGCCGTTTGCACCAGCTGGTTTTGGAGGGGAATCCGCAGCTTTCGGTCACAAATAACTCTCAGCGGGCTGCATGCAGGCGCAATACGGCAAGTCAGCAACGGATCATCGGCCAGCACTGTCCCGATGCCCGCCAAAATGGCGCTGTACTGCTTGCGCAGCAGCTGCACGTGGTTTCTTGCTGCCTCTCCTGTCACCCATTGGCTTTCTCCTGTCACCGTGGCAATTTTTCCATCCAGCGTCATGGCATATTTCATGGCCACAAACGGCGTTTTGTTCTGGATAAAATGAAAAAAGATCTCGTTTAGTCTATCACAGGCCGCCTGTTCCACGCCGGTCACCACTTCCACACCGGCTTTTCGCAGCTGGCTGATTCCCTTGCCTGCCACCTTTGGATTGGGATCCAAACTGCCCACATACACCTTCGCAATGCCGGCCTCTAAAATCGCTTCGGTGCAAGGCGGGGTTTTTCCATAATGACAGCATGGCTCCAGTGTCACATACATCTCGGCTCCCTTTGCATCTTCCACACAGTGGGCCAAAGCGTTCCGCTCGGCATGGAGCTTCCCATAGGCTTCATGCCATCCTTCCCCAATGATCCGTCCCTGTTTGACAATCACACATCCCACCAGCGGATTGGGCGAAACCTTTCCCATTCCTTTTTGTGCCAGCCAAATGGCTCGCTGCATCCATGTTTGCTGCATCCTGCACCTGCTTTCTCCACAAAAAAACGCCCGAAAGAATCTTCTTCCGAGCGTACCGAAACATAGCCTCCCAAAACCTCCTTGGTCTTTGCCAGGGAGAAAAAAAGAACACGCAAAAAAAGCCATGTTCTCGAAGGTTTTTCTTCTCTCATCCAGACTATGACTGTCGGCCCTGGAATTTCACCAGATCAGTGCGCCTAAGCGCAGTCGCGGGCTATACCGCCGGTAAGGACTTTCACCTTGCCCCGAAGAAACACAATATTTTTTTCTCTGTTAGGAACCATACACCTTTTTTTGCCGTTTGTAAAGAGTTTTTTCATTTTTTCAAAAAAAGAGCCGCAGGCTCGTTGTATCCTGCGGCAAAAAAACTTCACAATTCGTTATGTTTTACCAAGTAGAAAGCGATAGCCAAATTTCATCCACATAAATGCTTTGAAATACTTCTTCTTCCAATAAAGCCGTCAAGGCCGGCGCCCTTCCCGTCACCAAACACCCAATGACTTGGATGCCTGTTTCCTCTGCCTCTGCCTTTCTTCTTCCAAAGGTTTGGGCCGATAATCCATTGACGTCTGCAAACACATCCAAAAATGCTTCCTGTTGGGATAGATATGCCATCAAATCCAGATAATGAGCCTCCCATTGCTGCGCTTGGGTCAAGCCGCTGTCCTCCAGCCAAACCATCTCCAGCGCCGGATACTGCTCTTGCAGATAGTCATTTTCTAAAATGAGGCCGCTGGTGTTGGTCTGAAAACCCACCACCTGATGCTCGTCATTTTCCACCGCCGCGTATAACAGATCCACATCGGGATACTGTTGTTCAAACGCCGCCAGTTCCTCCAAAGAAATGGCTTCTGGAAATGTGACAAACAGTTTGGCCCTGGTGGAATCCGGCAGTTGGCTAAGGCCTTTTTGATAATACTGCCGTTCGCTTTCGTCTTGTTCATAGCTTTCTGTGCCGTCTGCCTCCATGGTCACAAACTGATGGTAATAATACCCAAAGGCATTGCCCATGGGAAATTTCCACATGTTTTGCAAAGCCCAAAGATCCACGTTTCCCCGCACCAGCGATATCTGCTGTCGTTCCGATTCCCCTTTGCATAAATCCGAAAAGGCCACCGTCATTTGATACCGGCCCAGGCCCTCTTTGTCGGCCGTGGCCATGGAGATGGTATACCCTGGCATGGTGGCCTCCACCAAAGTTGTCATATTGGTGTAAAATTGGCCATCCCCGCCATAAGTCTCTTCCACCGGCCCTTGATTGGGATCATAAAACACCACCCGGTCCAGCAAAACGGCAGCGCCTGCCAACACAGCCAGCACACAAACCACCACACAAAAGGAAAGCTGCATCTGCCGCCGCTTTATTTTTTTTCGTACCTGCTCCATGGCTTTTTCTTCTGCCAAATCAGTCCCTTCTTCGCTCCAGTCCGGCTGAAATTCTTCTTCCAAATAGTCTGATATGGCCGAAAATTTGTCCAGTTCTTCTTCTACTATTTTTTTCTTTTCTTCACATATTGTGTTATTTTTATATTGTTCCAGCAATGTACGAAAGTTCATTGTCTTCCCTCCTCCATCTTCTTTTTTAACGCCGCTCTGGCCCGGCTGAGGGCCGTTTTCACTGCCCCTGGGGTTTCCTTTTTCAGCGCTGCAATTTCCGTGATACTGTATCCCGCAAAATAAAAGAAATACAGCAGCTCTTGATATCGTTGCGGCAAAGACAAGATACCTTGATAAAGCCGCCTGTTTTCTTCTTGTTGCAGCACCAGCCTCAGCGCCTCATCCGGCACATCTGTTTGTATAAGAACATCTTTTGCCTGCCGTTTTTCCTTTCGCAGCTTGTCATACCAGCAGTTTTTGCATACCCGCAGCAGCCAAAACTTCATATGCTCCTTCGTTTCCCCCACCGAAAGCAAGGCCCGGTAGAACGTGTCGCTGGTCAGTTCCTCCGCCTGTGTGCCGTTGCGGCAAAGGGAAAGAGCATATAAATATACCTGCCGGTAATACGTTTCATAAAGCCACTCCAATGCGTCCCGTTCCATCCTGACACCTCCTTTCACCTTAGAAACGTTTTTCTCATCTAAAGGTTACAGTAAAAAACAGACGGCACTTTGCCCCAAATCGGGCTCCTTGCTGCCGTCTGTTTTCCTTTTCGTAATCTTATGCTTCCGCTTCTGCCTGGGCTTCTTCCCAATCTTCCATCAGCCGTTCCAGCTTTTCTTCCAGCGCCGTTTTTTCTTCAAATAATTGCTGGGCCCGGCTAAAATCGGCTGCTGCCGCCGCCATTTTCTCATCCAATGCTGCAATCTTTGTTTCTGTTTCTTCAATTTCTTGTTCAATTTTGGCAATTTTATTGCGGATTTTTCGCTCCTTGGCCTGCTGCTCCTTCTGGCTTTGCCAGTCCAATTTGGTGGCAGAGGCCGTTTCCTTTGGCGTTTCTGCCGTTTTTTCCCCAAACAGCGCCTCTTCCCGCTCTTTGGTCTGTTTCCGTTCCAGATAATCGTCATAATTTCCCAGATAGGCCGTTACGCCGCTTGGACTTAATTCCAGCACCTTCTGGGCCGTCCGGTTGATGAAATAGCGGTCGTGGGAAATATAAACCACCGTGCCTTCGTAACGATTGATGGCGTCTTCCAAAATTTCCTTGCTGGCCATGTCCAAGTGGTTGGTCGGTTCGTCCAGCATCAGCAAGTTGGCTTTGCCCAGCATAATTTTGGCCAGCATCACCCGCCCCTTTTCTCCGCCGCTTAAGGCGGAAATGGGCTTAAACACATCGTCCCCAAAAAACACAAAAGCCGCCAATACATTGCGGATCTCCCCGTTGGTCAACGTCGGATACGTATCAGAAATTTCCTGGAAAATCGTTTTGTTTTCCGAAAACTTCTGCTGCTCCTGGTCATAATAGCCTACAAACACATTGGTGCCAAACCGAATCTGGCCGCTGTCGCTTTTCGTTTCGCCCAACAGCATCCGAAACAGCGTGCTTTTGCCCACACCGTTTGGCCCGATGATGGCCACCTTTTCCCCTCGTTTGACATCTAGGCTCACATGGGAAAAAAGCGTTTTGTCAGGAAATGCCTTGCTCAAATCCTCCGCCATCAGCACATCGTTTCCGCTTTGCACCCGGGGTGTCAGGCGAAAATGCATCTGTTCCGGCAATGCCTGGGGTTTTTCCAGCCGTTCCATTTTCTCCAACGCCTTCTCCCGGCTTTCGGCCCGTTTGATGCTTTTTTCCCGGTTAAAGGAGCGCAGAGTTTGGATGATTTCTTCCTGCCGCTTGATCTCTCTCTGCTGGGAGGCATATTGCTTTTCCCAGATTTCCCGGTTGATGGCCTTTTGCTTGGCATAAAAAGAATAGTTGCCTTCATAAACCGTCGATTTTTTGTTTTCAATTTCCACAACTTTTGTTACAATTTTATCGAGAAAATACCGGTCATGGGAAATAAGGATCAGTGCCCCCGGATATCCCTTCAAATATTCCTCCAGCCAGGCAATGGATGCAATGTCCAGGTGGTTGGTTGGTTCATCTAACAACAGCAAAGACGGCCTTTGCAGCAGCAGTTTTGCCAGCTGCACCCGCGTTTTTTCGCCGCCGCTTAACAGCTGCACCGGCTTTTCCCATTCGGCTTCCGAAAAGCCCAGTCCCTTCAATACGCCACGGATGCGGCTTTGATAGCCATACCCATCCATCTCTTCAAAAGCATGCTGCCTGGCGGCATAGTCTTCCATAAAACTGGCCAGTGCCTCTCCCGCTAAATCAGCCATCTCCTGCTCCATCTGCCGCAGCTGCTTTTCCGCATCCATCACCGGCCGAAACACTTCCAAGGCCGCTTCATAAATGGTTTCTTCCCCTTCCAAAAAAGCATGCTGCTTTAAATATCCCAGCTCCAGCTCTTTTTTCAAATAAAGCTCGCCGCCGTCATAACTGATTTCTCCGGCCAAAATTTGAAATAAGGTGGTTTTTCCGGCGCCATTGACGCCTACCACCGCCATTTTTTCCTTTTCTTCCAACAAAAAAGAAACCTTGTCCAATATCACATCAACGCCATAGGCTTTGTGAATTTCTTTACAAGCTAAAATCATGCCAAAAACTCCTTTCAAACAACGCCATTATATCAGAAAACAGGCAGAAAAGGAACCCAAAACATTGACAATAAATTGCTTTCAGTGTTATACTGATAAAGATTAAGGAGTGGTTAGGATGTATACAGGCAGAAAAATTTCCAGTGCCGTTATCAAGCGTCTGCCCCGTTACTACCGCTATTTGGGGGACTTGCTCGATAACGATATCACCAGAATTTCTTC
>CALWLF010000079.1 GCA_944381455.1 uncultured Clostridia bacterium
GCAGCGGCTTTGGCAATGGTGCTTGCTTTAAGCGGCTGCAGCGCAAAAGAGGAAGTGGCACAGCAAGAAAGTTTGACGGCAGTGGAAACAAAAACGGCTGCCGCAGGAGAAATTGAAAATGCCTATACTTACTCCGGAAAAGTGGCGCCCAAAGAGACGGCCATGGTCTATAGCTTGGTCAGCGGCATGGTGGATGATGTATATGTAGAAGTGGGCGACAAAGTGGAAGCAGGAGATCCCTTATTTCAGATGGATACAGAAAGCATCCAAAACAGCTTGGGACAGCTGCAAGCCTCCTATGAAGCAGCGTTAGCCAATGTGAAAGTGGCCCAAACCAGTTTGGACAGTGTGGATGGCGCTCAAACGAAAATGCAGCTGCAACAGCTGCAAAATGCCATGGCTTCGGCTGAAATGGCTAGAGACCAAGCCAAAACCAGCTATGAAAATACAAAAGTCCTTTACGAACAAGGCTTTGTGGCTCAGACCGATATGGACGCCGCAGAAGATGCCTATCAAAATGCAGAAAACGCCTATCAGCAGGCCAAAACCAGTTATGAATTAACCAGCGGCGATTTGCTGGAAGAAAACAGAACCAAGGCCCAGGCTTCTGTGGAAGCGGCTCAGGCCAATGCCAATGCCTTGCAGGCCCAGATGGCTTCGGCCCAGAAATCCTTGAAAGACGCCCATGTCACAAGCCCCATCAGCGGCGTTGTAACAGAGAAGAACGTCACCGCAGGCACCATGCTTTCCAGTTCCTCCACCCCCATTGTGGTGGAAGACATTTCGGTGATGAAAGTGGCCGTCGGCGTGTCGGAAGAAACGGTCAACCGCATTTCGTTGGGGATGCCGGTGGATGTGACCATCAATGCCTCTAAAGTCAGTGACGTAACGGGGACCATTACCCTCATTTCTCCTTCGGCCAATGCCATGGGGATGTATGATGTGGAAATTTCCCTGGACAATGCTGCAGGGGACATCAAAACGGGGATGTTTGCCGAAGTGCATTTGAGCAAAGAACAAGGCGAAGACGCCATTGTATTGGAACGAGACGCCGTCATCAGTAAAAACGGCGAAGAATATGTCTTTGTGGTAGAAGACGGCAAGGCTGTAAAGAAAAATGTCACACTGGGCATTGACAGCGGCACCCAGGTACAGGTGCTGACCGGTTTGACAGAAGGAGAACAGGTGATTGTTTCTGGACAGACGTATGTGGAAGACCAAGAAGCCGTGCGCGCAGTCAAACAAGACGGCGTGCAGTTAACAACCACCCCGACGGCGCCAGCGGAGGAATCGGACCAGACCGATGCGGCCGGTGAAGCAAAGGGGGAATAAGCCATGTTCTCAAAAGCTTCCATCAAACGGCCGGTAACGACGGTCATGTGTTTGTTGATTGTCATTGGGGCCGGGCTGTTAGCCATGATGGGGATGAAGCTGGACTTGATGCCTTCCATCTCCATTCCGGTGGCCATTGTTTCCACCACCTATGTGGGGGCCGGGCCGGAAGAAATTGAATCTTTGATTACAGAACCATTGGAAGAAACTTTGGGGACGGTATCCAATGTGGATAGCATCACATCCACCTCCTCTGCCAACTCTTCCATGATTGTGGTGCAGTTTGTAGACGGCACCGATGTGGATATGGCAGCCCTTGACATGCGGGAAAAAATCGACATGGTCAAAGGGACGCTGCCAGACGGAGCCAATGATCCCATGGTAATGAAAATCGACGTCAATATGATGTCGGCCATGATGGTTGGCGTGGGCAGTGATACGCTGGATATGCAAGAACTGAATACGCTGGTGGAAGATGATTTGGTGCCGGAATTTGAAAAAATTGAAGGCACGGCTTCCGTTTCTGTCATTGGCGGTGATTCGGAAGAAGTGGAAGTGGCCCTGATTCCAGAAAAAATGAAGGGCTATGGCCTCACGGCCGCCCAAATTTCCCAGGTGCTGGCGGCAGAAAACATCAACTACCCCACCGGTTCCATTCAACAAGGTTCTTTGACCATCCAGACCAAAACGGAAGGGAAATTTCAAACCGTAGAAGAAATTGCTGCCCTGCCTTTGACCACACCGGCCGGGGCTGTGATTCATCTAAGTGATGTGGCCGATGTCAATTTGGTAGACAAGGAAAAAACCAGTTATGCCATCATCAACGGGGAAGAAGCGTTGATGCTGATGATTCAAAAGCAGTCGGATGCCAATACGGTGGAAGTGAGCGACGATGTGGTAAGCGTCATGAACCGGCTGACCAGAGAGTATCCCCAGGTGCAGTTTGATATGCTGACCAGTACGTCGGATTATATCAAAGACTCTGTCAGCAACATCATCTCCACGGCATTGCAGGCAGCTGTGCTGGCTGTGATCGTCATTTTCGTCTTCCTGCGCTCGCCAAGAATGTCCTTTATCATTGGTGTTTCCATTCCGTCGTCCATTTTGGCCACGTTTGCGCTGATGTGGGCTTGTGATATGACTATGAACATGATCAGTATGGGCGGGATTGCCATTGGGATTGGTATGTTGGTGGATAACTCCATCGTTGTGCTGGAAAACGTATTCTCCCATGCCAAAAAGACGCCGGACGATGTGAAGGGGGCAGCTGCCCGCGGGGCCTCGGAAGTGGCCATGGCCGTTACGGCGTCCACCTTGACCACCGTCGGTGTATTTTTGCCCATGATTTTTGTCAGCGGCACGGTGGGGGATATGATGCACGACTTGTCCTTGACCATCTGTTTTTCGCTGCTGGCCTCTTTGGTGGTATCGCTTTCCTTTGTCCCCATGGCCTGCAGCAAGCTGTTAAATCCGCAAAAATTCTTTGCTAAGCTGGAAAACACCGAAGTGAAAAAAGGTCCGCTGCAACGGTTTTTGGATGCCATTGGCCGCAAGCTGGATCAGCTGGATCAGCTGTATCGCAGGGTGCTGGGCTGGAGCTTGGTCCACAAAAAACGAGTGGTTGCGCTGGTGCTGGTGATTTTCATTGCAACTCTTGGGCTGTTGCCTGTTATGGGCTTTGACTTCATGCCGGAAATGGATGAAGGGGCCGTGAGCATTTCGGTGGAACTGCCAAACGGCACGGAACTGGAAAAAACCACCGAAGTGGTGGATGAAATCATTTCCCGGGTAGGTGACCGGGAAGAAATTGAAATGTATTACGCCATGGTGGGCGGCGGCGGCGTCAGCCTGGTGTCCTCCTCCACCAATACAGCAACCATTTATCTGGAACTGGTGGGCAAACAGGAACGAAGCCTTTCTTCGGAAGACATGGCCAATGAGCTGACGCAGCAGCTGTCAGACATTGCCGGCTGTGATATCACCGTCAGCGCCAGCTCCTCTGCCATGGGCAGCTATGGCAGTACTGGTGTGACCATTCGTTTAAACGGCGATGAAAATGACGAACTGCGCCGCATTGCCGATGAGCTGGCGGTGCTGCTGGGACAGGTAAACGGTGTGACCGATGTGGAAAGCTCTGCCGGGGATACAGTGCCGGAAGTCAGCATCACCATCGACCGGGCCCGCGCTTCCATGTATGGCCTGACGGCAACCCAAATTGGCTCTGCCATCTCCACTGCCATCACCGGCAGCACTGCCACCCAGTTTTCCACCGACGGAACGGAAATTGATGTGGTGGTACGCCAAAAAGGCAGCAGCGACAGCTATTTAAACGACTTGCAGAACATGACCATCTCCACTGCCACCGGCGCCGTTGTTCCTTTGACGGAAGTGGCCCAAGTGAACGTGGGCGAATCGTCTGTGGCCATCTCCAGAGAATCGGGCCACCGGTATATCGACCTGACGGCCAGCATCTATGGCCGGGATATGAATTCGGTGCAAAAGGATGTCAATGTAGTGTTGCAAAATTATGCCTTCCCCGACGGCTATACCTATAGCTTTACGGGGACACTGGAGAGCATGAACGAATCGTTCCAGCAGCTGCTGCTGGTGCTGCTGGTGGCTGTGCTGTTGGTTTACATGATTATGGCCAGCCAGTTTGAATCGTTCATCTATCCGTTTATCGTGATGTTCTCCATGCCCATCGCTTTGACGGGCGGTATTTTGGGGCTTTTCATTGCAGGCAAATCCATCACCACCGTATCGTTTATGGGCTTTATCATGCTGGTTGGTATGGTGGTGAATAACGCCATTGTGCTGGTGGATAAGGCAAACCAAAACGTGGAGGCCGGCATGACGCCTTATGAAGCCGTTTATTCGGCCGGACCGGACCGTCTGCGCCCCATTTTGATGACGACGTTGACGACGGTACTGGGCATGGTGCCATTGGCATTGGCCTTTACAGAAGGAACAGAAATGCAGCAGCCTATGGCGCTGGTCATCATCTTTGGTCTTTCTCTTTCCACACTGATTACGTTGATTTTCATTCCGGTACTCTATTTGCTGGTGGATAAATTCCGCAAGCGGAGCATCCAAAAAAAGCACCGGGACCGGAAAGCCAGAAAGGAACAAAACCGGAAAGCCAGATTGATGGACTAAACGCAGCAAAAAAGAGAACAAAAAACTTGTGCCGCCCCCTTGACAAGGGCGGCGGAAGGAGAGTATAATCTCTCACAGAAAAGACAAGGGCGTCCTCAAAAATAGTTTGCGGACGCCCTTTTCCCATTTTGGAACAAAGAAAGGGGCGACCTACCCATGGGGTATACGAGAGATGACATCATTGATATGGTGGTGGATCACGACGTCAAATTCATCCGCCTGCAATTTACGGACTTGTTTGGGACATTGAAAAATGTGGCCATCACCGTCAGCCAGCTGGAAAAGGCGCTGAACAACGAGTGCATGGTGGACGGGGCTTCGGTGGAAGGCTTTTTGCATTTGGAAGAAAACGACATGTACTTAAAGCCGGATTTGGACACCTTTGTGATCTTCCCCTGGCGGCCGCAGCATGGGAAAGTGGCCCGGTTTATCTGCGATTTATATACGGCAGACGGCAAACCATTTACGGCCTCTCCCCGCTATGTGCTGCAACGGGCAGTGGCAAAGGCCAAAGAGATGGGATATCAGCTGCAAGTGGGGCCGGAATGCGAATTTTTCCTGTTCCAGACAGACGACAGCGGCAAGCCCACCCTGGTGCCCCATGACCAAGCCTCTTATTTTGATTTAAGCCCCCGGGATATGGGGGAAAACATCCGCCGGGAAATCTGCCTGACCCTGGAAGATATGGGATTTGAAATGGAAAACAGCCATCATGAAAATGCGCCGGGCCAAAATGAAGTGGATTTTCGTTATCAGGATGTGCTGCAGGCGGCAGACAGCATCGTGACGCTGAAACTGGTGGTCAAAACTGTGGCCCAGCGTAACGGCCTGGTTGCTTCTTTTATGCCAAAGCCGTTAAACAATACCAATGGCTCGGGGATGCACGTTAATTTGTCCCTGGAAAAGGACGGCAAAAACGTCTTCAGCGAAGAACAAGATCCCCGGGGACTGGGACTTAGCCCGTTGGCCTATCAATTCATGGCCGGGGTGCTGGCCCACATGGAGGGCATCACCCTTTTGACCAATCCCACCGTCAATTCTTATAAGCGGCTGAGAAGCGGCTATGAAGCGCCGCAGTTTATCAGCTGGGGTGTGGCAAACCGCAGTCCGCTCATCCGTATTCCAAAGGGCAAGGCCGATCATAAGCGGATCGAATTGCGCAGTCCCGATTCTACCTGCAACCCGTATTTGAGCTTTGCAGCCATCTTGATGGCAGGGCTTTGGGGCATCGAGCAGCAGCTGCCGGTGCCGGAGCCGGTGGAAGGCAACAGAGACGGACGGGAAGGCGGCCAAAAGCCTCTGCGTATGCTGCCTCAAAGCCTGGAAGAAGCCATGAAAGCCTTTGCCGCCGATGAACTGATCCAAGACACCCTGGGAGAAGCCCTGTGTGCCAAATATCTGGAGGCCAAAAAACTGGAATGGGATCAGTATTGTACCTTTGTCACCGATTGGGAGCGGCAGCAGTATTTTGGCGCCTATTAAAAGCGCAGTCTGGGGTTGATGCGGCATGGAACATGTGATCATAGGCTTGAGCGACCGCAGCAAAGGCGCCGTCATCAAAGAGCTGGTGGTGACCAGCGGCTTTTTGGATGTGGAACTTTGTACCTCCGGAGAAGAAATTCTTCGTCTGGCAAATGCCTATGCCGGAGGAATTGTCATTTGCGGTTATAAAGTGGGCAGCATGCTGTATTCCCAAGTGCAGGAGATGCTGCCGCCGCAGTTTGGCTTTTTGCTGTTGTTAAGCCGCAATCAGGCGGCGCTGGTGGAAGAAGAAACGGTGTTTTCACTGGTGCTGCCCATTCAAAAGGTGGATTTTTTGCGCACCGTTAAGACGATTTTGCGCTTGCAGCAAGAAAAAGAGGCGCCGTCTGCCCAGCCTGTTTTGGTGCGTCCGCAGGAAGAACGGGTGCTCATTGAAAAGGCCAAGCTGTTTTTGATGAATCATCATCATATTTCCGAAGAAGCGGCCCACCGCTATTTGCAGCGCAACAGCATGAACCGGGGAATGAAGATGGCGCAGCTGGCCAAGATGTTGTTGCAGGAGAGGAAATAGAGCAAGGAGAAGACCATGAAAAAACTGGAAGTGGTGGTCAAACAGGATGTGGCGTTACAGTTGCGCAGTGCACTGATGGCGCAGGGGGTGACAGGCATGATGTTTACCAATGTCATGGGGGCTGGCAGCCAAAGGGCCTATACCCAGCTGTACCGGGGAAAAGCCTATGATATCTTGCTGATGCCCAAGGTGAAAATCGAAGTGGTGGTGGCTGATGAGATGGTGGAAGAAGTGGTGGAGCAGATTCTTTCGGTGGCATCCAGCGGACAGGTGGGAGATGGAAAGATTTTTATCTCCCCAGTGGAAGAAGTCATCCGCATCCGAGACGGCCGGCGGGGAAACGCTGTGGTGCAAAAGGAAATCAAACAAAGAGAAGAAGAAAGATAAAAAAGAAAAACAAGGTCCTTTTTTGCCCGCAGGCAGGAGGAGCTTGTTTTTTTGAATGATGACGTCTTTTTGTAATTAAGTGCCCAGTCCAAACTAGGTTAGGAATGGCTCAAAAGAAAAAAGCATAAGAAAAAAAGCAGCAGCAGCACGCCGCCGGCCAAAAGCGTTTTTTGACAGGCCCTGCAAAAGGGATTTGTGCTGGGCGGCGCAGAGGGACAGGAGCGATGTTCTTGTTCTTCTTGCACCTGGATGATGGATTTGTGCCCACAATGGGGACAGATGGTGGAAAATGGTTCAATTTTTTGATGACATTGTGGACAATACATGAGTTTTTCCCTCCTTTTGTTCAGTATAGGGCAAAAAAGATAAGATGTCAATAAAACTATACATATATTGATAATGAATAATCTCTCTTGTTTCGAGTAAACTACAAACAGGAGGGAGTGATGGTATGCTGCCAGAACGAATCAAAGAGTTGCGTCTGCAAAGAGAATGGTCTCAGGCAGAGCTGGCCAGACGGCTCAATGTAACCCGCTCCAGTGTCAATGCTTGGGAGATGGGCATTTCTGCCCCCACCACGCAGTATGTGGTGGAGCTGGCGGGGCTGTTTCATGTTTCCAGTGATTATCTATTGGGCATTTCCCGGGAAAAACAGTTGAACTTGAGCCAGTTTCAAGAAGAAGAGGTGCAGCTGATTTATCACTTGATTGATTATTTTGTATCCCATCGAAAAGAAAAGTAAAAAAGAGGCTGCTGCGCCTCTTTTTTTTATGGGCGAAATGTTTTTTTATCCTTGTCGATGAAAGGGCAGAAAAAGGCTGTCTGGGTCTGTTGTCGGAGCTGCGTTTCATCCGGAGTTCTTTTTGGCATCCAAGTTTCTTTGTGTGTTTTTTTGATTGAGAGATAAAAATTGCCGGATCAGTTCATTGATGAGCTGGTTTTGTTCATCTGTCAGGTGAACATACTCTGTTTGCCGTTGCTCCGATAATCCCAAAAGATAGTCGGCAGAAACATGGAAAAAGATGGACAGGGCAATGAGCACTTCCACAGACGGATATTTTGCGTTGGTTTCATAGGCAGAAATGGTGGCTTTGGTTACGCCCAGACGGTCTGCCAGTTGTTGTTGTGTCAATTCTTTTTCTTGGCGCAAGGCCCGCAGTTTGCTGCCGAAATAAAGCAACAAAATCACCTCTCTTTTTTTACTACCATACAAAAAGAGTATCTACTATAAATTGATTTGTACTCTGATAGATGACTCAAAAAAGAGTTTTGTTGCAAGGATCTAGAATCTTAAGAAAAAAGAAAAAACCGCCCTCTAAAGGCGGTTTTTAAATATTTTAATATTATTCTTCAATTTCCAATCGGTCTAATGCATATTCAATGCACATCAAAATAAGCTCGTTTCTTGTTCTTCCTGTTCGTGTGGATACTTGGTCCAGTTTTTTAATGACAGCTAGGGGCAGACGTGCAGAAACGACGCTGGTTTCGCCATAGACTTTTTTTGATTTTACAATAAATTTATCATTTTCCATAGAATCACCTTGTATTATTATAGACAAAATTGTGTAGTTTTTGTATACTACAATAGTATACAAAAGTATTCTTACGTGGTATAATGTGGAAAATAAGGAGGGATTTTTATGGAAAAGAAATACATGATTATGGCGGTGGTGTTGGTGTTACTTTTACTGTCTTTGTTTGGTGGAGAAAGCGATTATGAAAAGGCGCAAAAAAGCTTTGGGGAGCGGCTTGAAACAGGAAATTTTGAGGATATGTCGGATTTGGAATATGAGGCCGCCGGGGATTTTTTTGAGTGGGTAGAAGAACAATAAGAAAGGAGAAGAAGAAATATGGGAAGTTATGACCAGAGAAATCAGGAAATAGAAAAACTTCAAACAGAGGACGTTTTTTGTGAAACGCAGGAACAGGAGAAAGAGCAAGAAAATAAGCGGGCCCCGCATTCCGATAGAGAAACGAAGTTAGAGAAAGCAAAGGAAAAAATGACATCTGGTTGGTATGCCAAAAGGGCCAAAGGATGTTATTATGGTTCGATTATCCCCTTGGCGATGGGCTTTTTCAAGATGTATGTTTATAAAAACGGGGAATACAGTTGGGAAACGGTGATTAATGCCTATGTTGGCGGAGATGCTTATAATTTTATCATCAATGCCCATTATGTCATTGCTTGGTTTTTATTGGCGTTGATCTTGATTATGATGGGATCTTGTTTTTGGATTTGTTATGAAATGGCAGAAAGCAGAGAAGCAAAAGCACAAAATACAGTCCATACAGTAGGAAAAGCAGTATGATATTTTGGGGTGAAAGAAAAAAGACGGAACTATGGTATGAATGCAAAGAAGCATGCGTTTTTCATACAAATAAAATAGGATTCAAAAACTGATGATAAAAAAACTTCCTGATCTATGATGTTTGAGACAAACATAAATCAGGAAGTTTTTTATGGTAAAAAAGACTGGGGAACATTTTTGATACAGTTGCTTGAATCCTATTTTTTGGATCAGAGTTGCGCTTAATCGATCTATTATCCTACTTTCTGCTCCAGGCGTAGTTTATCGGCAATGAGGGCGATAAATTCACTGTTGGTGGGTTTGCCTTTGTTTTTGCTGACGGTGTAGCCAAACAGCTGGTCGATGACGTCCACTTTGCCCCGGTTCCAGGCCACTTCAATGGCATGGCGGATGGCTCGTTCTACACGGGATGGGGTGGTGTTGCATTTTTTGGCAATGGAAGGATAGAGTTCCTTGGTGATGTAGTTGAGCACGTCCATGTCATTGACTGCCATGATGATGGCTTCTCGCATGTAATGGTATCCGCGGATGTGGGCTGGCACACCGATGTCGTGCAAAATGGCCGTCACCTTTGCTTCCAGCTGGTAAGCACTTTGTTCCGGCGCCAAAGGACGCTCCATCAAAACAGAAGAGGAGGCGGCAGCAATGGGCCGGGAAACGGGAGCAGTTTGAAATTGACGGATGCGGCTGATGAGGGAATTCATGTCAAAGGGTTTGACCATATAGTAATCGGCGCCCATTTCAAACGCTCTTTGGGAGATCTTTTCGTGACATAAGGAGGAAAGCAGGATAAAGACCGGACGCTTGGCAGGCGGTTCTGCATTGAGCTTTTCCAACAGTCCCAACCCGTCCAGCCGCGGCATAAAACTGTCAATTAAGGCAATATCCGGCAGCAGCTGACGGATTTTTTGGTAGGCTTCTGTGCCGTCTGCGGCCGTGGCCACCACCTCCATGTCTGCCTCCTGGCTGAGCCGGTGCAGCAGCATATCACAAAAATCTTTGTTATCATCTGCAATCAGTATTTTTGTCTTTGTTTGATTCAAAATAATTCCTCCTATCATATATTCCATGGAAATAAATTACAATTCTATCTAAAACTGGAAAATATTTCCTTAAAACATATTATATCGGGAACTTTTCGTTTGCACAATACCCAGATAGTCTAAAAATTCTTCCAAATTTTTACAAGCTTTTGCAAACCTTTCACAATTTCTACATCTTGTGGTATGAAAAAAAGACAGCCACAAAAGAAAAACGTTTTTTGAGGCTGTTTTTTGGTCAGTATTTGTTTGTCATTTTGGAATTTGGCCGGCTTTTGCCAAGGCGCTGTTGGTATAACGGACATCGGATGTGATGTCGGGGCCAAACCAGGCCGGCGGCAAGAAGGCCTGGGCTTCTTCCAAAGAAGAAAATTCCACTTCCACTGTCATAAGCCCCGCCAAAACGCCTTCGTATACGTCCACCTCTGCCGTCAAGCCATCTGGCAAAGGGTAAAAATACCGTCTTTTTTCCACCGCCGCCGTTTCCGCCTTGGGCAGCAGATGAAGATATTCTTCTTTCGTTAAAGGTAGCTCCCACTCTTCCCTGGCCAAAAGCCCCTTTCCTTTGACGGTGAGGATATAATCCTCGTCGCTTTGGCGGATGCGGATGGTGGGAGAAGTGGAGATATAGCATTGGCTCAGCCGCTTGGAGGGGGCCAAGAGCACCTCCGGTGGCAAAACAGACGGCAGAAATTTGCGTTCAATTTCCATACAGGTCACCTCCTTTGTCCAGCTTACCAGAAAGAATCCCGTAGGGCAAGGCGTGGATTGTTTTTTTGGCCCAAAGCGGCTATAATAAAAACAGGACTAAAACGAGAGGTGGTGCAATATGAAACGGGCAGCCGTATTTTTTGCAGAAGGATTTGAAGAAGTGGAAGCGTTGACGGTGGTGGATATTTTACGCCGGGGCGGCGTGGAAACAGAGATGATTGCCATTGGCAGCAATTTGCTGGTGACGGGACGCACGGACATTGGGGTGCGCTGCGATAAAACGTGGGACGAGGCAGATATCCCATCCTACGATGCGCTGATTTTGCCAGGCGGTATGCCGGGAACCCGCTATTTGGGAGAACATGAGGGCCTTACGGCAGCCCTCAAAGAGGCCGCAGCCCAAGGAAAGATTGCCGCTGCCATCTGTGCGGCGCCGACGGTGCTTGGCGCCTTGGGATTATTGGAAGGAAAACCCGCCTGCTGCTATCCCGGCATGGAAGACGGTCTGCTGGGGGCAGATAAACGGGAAGAGCCGGTCTGTGTGGCAGACAATATCGTCACATCCCGTGGCATCGGCACGGCCATTCCCTTTGCCCTGACGCTGCTTTGGAAGCTGGAAGGTGAAGCAAAGGCAAGAGAAATCCAGTCTTCCATCGTCTATGACTGGCAGAAGGACTGGCAGTTATGAACCAGCTGCAAAAATATTTTCGTTACCGGCAAGCCTTGATTGACCAATATCTCAAAGGCGATATGACCAAACGAGAATATTTGCAGGCCAATTATGACGCCGTCATTGGCAGCGATTTTGGCCCTTTTACCATCTTGGATTCGGTGGAAAAGTGCCTGTTTAATTATCAGTATTATAACGCCTTGGCAAAGGAAAACCGCAGCATCAGTATGCATGAAGACATGGAGACTGCCCTCAAACGGCAGTATCAGTCCCAAAGCGATTATTATTACCGCAAAAAAGACCAGGCCACCCAAAAGGCGTTGGCGCTGATTGATTATTGTGATGTGGAAGCCTATCTGGTCAAAGTGAAAAGCCGAGCGCTCAAAGGCAAATTGTTTGAAATTGTCTGCCGCAGCGACGCCCTTTATGGCATGATTTTGCATTCCACCAATGACCGCCTGCGCCAGAGGCTGGAGGAAGAAGGCGTCTTTCTAGAAGGCAGCCGCCTTTCCCTCATCGATGCCTATGTGAACCAGAGATATTAAAAAACACCCCTGCAACAGGAAATAACCCTGATAGCAGAGGGTGTTTTTTATTTTATTATGGTGTAATTTTACAGAAAAACGCGAAATTTGCAAATTCTATTTTGAAATAAAAAATAAAGGAGGATATGCAGATGGTCATTTATGAAAAACAAGAAAGGAAAAACGGTTTTTTGGGAAGGAGGATAAAAAGAAAACTTTATTTGGCACTGGCACTGGTTGTGGTGCTCATTGCCATTGTTTTGGGGTATGGCAGCGGTCTTATGACGCAGGAGAAAGTGACGAAATTGGGTTTTGAAGACATGGGGGTGCTGACCACACAAGCAGCCTATGTCACGGAAGTAAAGGTTTTGGAAGGCAGCAAGGAGTTGTTCGGCATGAAGGTGCCTTTTACAGAAAGCAAGTATATTTATAGCTATGATGTGGTGGTTAAGGCGGGGATTGACTTTGCAGAGGTGCAGTGGGAAGTGCAAGATACGACAATTGTTGTTTCTATGCCGCCAGTGACCGTAACGGACTGTGCCATCAATCCTTCTTCCTTCCGGATTTTCCATGAAGAGGAGAGCATTTTCCGCCCATTTACAATGGAAGAAACCAATGATGCATTGATTGAGCTGGAAAAAACAGCCCAGCAAAATGCCATTGCCAATGGATTGCTGGAAAATGCCAAAAACAATGCAGAGGTAATTTTAACTGGTTTTTTTGGCCAGCAGTATGATTTGGAGACTTATACGCTGGAGTTTGTTTCCTAGAGGGTATGGGCAGGAAAGGATCAAAAAGCAAGAAACAGAGGCTTGTTGAATAACGGCCTCTGTTTTTTATAAAAAGCCGTCTAACATTAAAGATATGGTAAGACCAATGTCGGTTATTTTTAAGAAATCCATATTACAATGGAAAAAAGTACATATGGAAGGGGAACAAGATAGACATGAAAATGACAAAAAAGAAAGGAATTGTTCTGGCAGCAGCAATCGTTTTGGTGGCCATTGGCGGCTTTCAGCTCAAGCAAGGGATGCAGAAAAAAGAAAAGGCACCTGCCATCACCACCAGCCCCATTGCGGTGAAAGACTTAACGCAGACGTTATCGTTAAGCGCACCCCTGGAGGGAACCGACAGCGTGGATGTGGCAAGCCGCTTGCATTATGAAGTGCAGGAACTGTATGTCAAAGAAGGCGACCAAGTGACCAAGGGCCAGCTGATTGCCAAGCTGGACACCAGCCAGATTGAAAAAGAAATCGCGGCCTTACAAGACAATTTGAAGCTTCTGCAGGTGCAGTATCAAGAAGGAGAGAAAAATACGGACCAGGCAGTGGCTCTGCTGGATGCCCAGCTGGAAGATACACTGAAAACAAGGCAAAAAGAATATGAAACAGCCTTGGAAACAAAAAATCAGGCAGAACGGTCCCTTTCGCAGCTGAAAACGCTGCAAGAGGTGGGCGGGGCAACGGTAGATGAAGTGAAAGCAGCAGAAACCAAGCTGGCCCAGGCCCAGCGGGAAGTGGATAGTTATTCCGTGGTGAATGGCCAGGTGCAGCTGACCGAACAAGAAAAACAACAGATGGAAAACACATCCAGCTCTTCCACAGCCACAACGGCGCAAAGCATTCAAAATGCAAAAAATGAAATTGCACGGAAAAAAGCCGACTTGGCCGACTGTCAGATTGTCAGCAGCATTGACGGCACCATCACCAGAATGTATACGAAGGTGGGCCGCTTTGCCGATGACCCGACAGAAGATGGCAAGCCCATGTTTGTCATTGAAAATATCGACCGGCTGAAAATGAAGGTGAATGTCAGTGAATACGACATTGCCAAAGTGGCCATTGGCCAAGATGTGACGGTTCAGGCCGATATTTTAAACGGGGAAACGGTCCATGGCACTGTCACCAACATTTCGCCCACCGGGGAAGCCAAATCCGGTTCCAGCGAGCGGGTGATTCCTGTGGAGATTACGCTGGATGCCGATACAAAAACTTTGATTGCCGGTATCAATGCCAAAGCAGTTATCGCCGTCAAGGAGGCGAAACAGGCGCTGGTGGCGCCGGTGGAGACGGTGCTGGACCATTTGGACGGCACTTACAGCGTGGTGCGGCAAAATGCTGATGGCTCGCTGGAAGATATTCCAGTGACATTGGGTGTAGAAAATGTGCTGGAAATCCAACTGATCAGCGACCAGTTACAGGAAGGGGACCAGCTGGTATCTAATCCCACCATGGACCTGATCAAAGGGGGCGAGGATGGCAATGCGTAATATCATTGAAATCCAGAACTTGAACAAAATTTATGACACCGGCGCCGTGCAAGTCCATGCCCTCAAAGAGGTCAACCTTACCATCCAAGAGGGGGAATATGTGGCCATCATGGGCAAAAGCGGCTCTGGCAAGTCCACACTGATGAATATTCTTGGCTGTCTGGACCGGCCCACCAGCGGCAGCTATGTCCTTGATGGCATTGATGTGGCCAAGGAAAACCCGAAACAAATTTCCTATATCCGCAATCAAAAAATCGGGTTTGTGTTTCAGTCTTTTAACCTGATTCCCCGAACCAGTGCCTTGAAAAATGTGGAACTGCCCATGATTTATGGCCGTGTGCCGGCCAAAGAGAGGCTAGCGCGGGCCAAGGAATTGTTGGAAAAAGTGGGGCTGGGAGACCGGTTAGACCATATGCCCAACGAAATTTCCGGCGGGCAAAAACAGCGGATTGCCGTGGCCAGAGCCCTGGCCAACCACCCGGCCATTTTGCTGGCTGACGAGCCGACGGGAAACCTGGATACGCCTTCCAGCGTGGAAGTGATGAATCTGTTTACACAGCTGAATCGAGAAGGTGTGACTGTTATTGTGGTTACCCACGAAGACGATATTGCCGCCTTTACCAACCGGATCATCCGGTTTCAAGATGGGCAGCTCATAGAGGATAAAAGGAGGGGCGAACATGCTGATTTTTGAAAATATCAAACTGGCTCTCTCCTCCATCCGAGTCAATAAAATGCGCTCTTTTTTGACCATGCTGGGCATGATCATCGGCATCAGCTCTGTCATTGCCATTGTGTCGCTGGGAGATACCATGCGCAGTGCCATTGCCAAAGAGTATGAAAACGTGGGCTCTACGCTGGGGTATTTGTATATCAACAGCCCCGACGGTTATTATACCGACGATTACTTGTTTACGGCAGAGGATAAGGATATGGTGAAAGAAGCTTTTGGAGACAGGCTTACTTATCTGGGCTTTAATTCTTCCAGCAAAGCTACCATGAAAAACGGCCGGGTCACAAAAGAAGGCAATTTGATTGGCTTGGCAGAAAATCCTGCGGAATACAAAAAGCTGAATATCCTTAAGGGGAAACTATTCAGCAATCTGGATGTGGAAAACGCCCGTCCCTTTGTGATTTTGGAAGAAAAAGACGCCATGGAGCTCTTTGGCTCCATTGATGTGGTGGGGCGGACCATCCGCACCGTCATCGGCACAGAAACAAAGGAACTGACCGTTACCGGCGTCTATCGCAATCAGGATTCGGCGCTGATGAAGCTGCTTAGCGGCAGCAATAACACCCGCTTTACGGCCTATGTGCCGGAAACGCTGATTTTTCCCAAGGGCAGCACTGCCTGGAGCCTGTATTTTTGTGTCAAATCTTCTTATAATGTGGAAGAGGTGGGCAATCAGGTGGCCCGGTATGTGGCAAAAATCAAAAATAAAGAAGAAAGCCAAGTGATGTTTTACTCGGCGCAAAAAGAGATGGGTACCATTGACAGCATGATGGGCGGCTTATCGGCAGTGGTGGGCGCCATTGCGGCCATTTCGCTGGTGGTAGGCGGCATTGGCATTATGAACATCATGCTGGTGTCGGTGACGGAGCGCACCCGGGAAATCGGGATTCGAAAGGCACTGGGGGCCCGCACCCAGGATATTTTAAGCCAGTTTCTCATCGAAAGCGCCATCATCTCCGCTGCCGGCGGCGCTGTGGGCACGGCCTTGGGGATTGGGGTGGTGGCCATCGGCGGCATGTTTGTGAATATGGCGGTGGTGGTAAAGCCCCAAGTGGTGATCATTGCCGTGGTATTTTCGGCAGTGGTGGGCATTTTCTTTGGCCTCTATCCGGCGGCCAAGGCGGCCAAGGCCGATCCCATTGAAGCCCTGCGGTATGAATAATGGTGTTTTTAGAAAAAGAAAAAGCGTTTTGGTTGTTCACCAAAACGCTTTTTTTGTAGCTTTGATTTATTTACCGGTGAAAACGGCTGGTCTTTTTTCCATGAAAGCGGCAATGCCTTCTTTGGCATCGGCGGTGGCAAATAACAGACCGGTAACATCCCGTTCCAGCTCCAGTGCGTCATCCAAATCCATTTCCTTGCCTCTGTTGATGGCAACTTTGCACATGGCAATGGCCTTTGGTGCTTTGGAAAGGATGGTGGCCATCATTTCTTTTGCAGCAGGGAGCAGTTCTTCTGGTTCTACGACTTTGTTCACCAAGCCGATGGAAAGAGCTTCGTCTGCTTTTACCTGTCTTGCGGTGAAGATCAATTCTTTGGCAATGCCATAGCCCACCAGTCTGGTCAAACGCTGGGTGCCGCCAAAGCAAGGCATGATGCCCAAGTTTACTTCCGGCTGGCCGAAAACGGCTTTGGTGGAAGCAATGCGGATATCGCAGGCCATGGCCACTTCGTTGCCGCCGCCCAAGGCATAGCCGTTGACTGCTGCAATGACAGGTTTTTCCAATTTTTCAATGGCGGTGCAGGCTTTTTGCCCCAGTTCTGCCCGGAGTCTGCCGCCCATGGTGTCCAGCGGTGCAAATTCGGAAATGTCGGCGCCGGCAATGAAGCCTTTGCCTTCGGCAGTGATGATGACGCCCTGGATGGAGTCGTCTTGTGCGATGCAGTCCATGATGGTGACAATTTCGCCCAAGGTGTCGCCGTTTAATGCGTTCAGTGCTTTGGGACGGTTCATGGTCAGCACGGCCACAGCACCGTCAATATCAATGATAATGTTTTGGATCGTTTCTTTCAGTTCTGCTAATTTCATTGGATCAAATCCCCCTTTAAACAATAGGAACATCTCAAGATATCTTCTATTTTATTATACCCTTGTACTGGAAAAAAAGCAAGAACCGTATTCCCAAAAACGAACAGCTCTTTACAAAGCGCCTGCCTGGCGGCTATAATAAAACAAGTGAGGAAAAAGGAGAGAAAGAGGGTTGCCTATGAATACATTTGCTGCGCTGGGCCTTTCAGAAGGGCTTACAGCGCGTTTAACAAGACAGGGTTTTACAGAGCCCACAGCCATCCAACAGGCGGCCATCCCCGCCATCTTGGAGGGAAAAGAAGTCTGCGCCCAAAGCGAAACCGGCTCCGGCAAAACATTGGCCTATCTGTTGCCGCTGTTTCAATCACTGGATGTCCAAAAACGCACCACCCAGGCCCTGGTGC
>CALWLF010000080.1 GCA_944381455.1 uncultured Clostridia bacterium
CGGGAAAGCTCTTCGCTGGAAGAGCTGAAGGCCATGGGGCTGACCAATCCCCGCACTTTTGTCACGGCCGATCCCGTTTTTACCCTGCCTTCCATTGGCAAAGAGAAAGCGATGGACATTTTAAAGAAGAATGGGATTCCCACTGACAAACCGCTTGTGTGTGTGTCGGTGCGCAGCTGGAAAGGCACAGATTTCTTCTTTCATCAATTTGCTCAAATTTGCGACCGGGTGGTGACGGAATTGGGACATCACGTGGTGTTTATTCCCATGCAGATGCCCAATGATATTATCACCAGCCGTTTGGTGCAAAACAAAATGAAAGAACCGTCTTACCTGCTGGAGGAACCGCTGACGCCGGGGGAAACCATGGGCGTTATCGGATGTATGAATTTTGTGATGAGTATGCGGCTGCATACGCTGATCTTTGCGGCAAAAGAGAGAGTGCCGCTGATGGGCTTCAGCTATGATCCCAAAATTGATTATTATTTAAGGGATTTTGCCATGCCGTCGGGAGGAACGGTGGAAAGCTGCAATGTGGAAGAAGCGGTGGAAAAAATGGCAGCGCTTTTGGCCAAACGGGAAGAAAGCAAAAACCGTCTGGAAGCAAAGGCCATGGAGCTGGAGCAGCTGGCCCATCAAAACGAACAGTATTTGAGGGAGCTTTTTGAGGAAAGTAGGCTTGCAAAATGAGGAAAACGACGGAAATTTTATCGGTACCATTTACAGTGTGCACCATGGAGGAGGCGGTGGAAGAAGCCATGGGCTTTTTTGCCGATGGCAGACAGCACATCATCTGCACGCCCAACCCGGAAATTGTGATGGAGGCCCAAAGTGACCGGCAGCTGATGCAGATTTTAAAAGCAGCTGATTTGGTGGTGCCTGACGGCATTGGTGTGGTTTGGGCATCGAAATATTCGAAGCATCCGGTGCCGGAGCGGGTGGCAGGGTTTGACCTTTGCCAGCGGATTTTAGCCAACCTGGCAAAGGAAGGAAAAAGTGTTTACTTTTTTGGCGGCGCGCCTTCTGTGGCAGCAACAGCAGCCAAACGGGCGGCTAAGATGTATCCGGGGCTTGTGGTTTGCGGCACCCATAACGGTTATTTTGACGCCAAGGAAGAAAAAGAAATCATCCGGCAGATTAAAGCATTGCAGCCGGATTTGCTGCTGGTTGGGCTGGGTGCGCCAAAACAGGAAAAATGGATTTATGAAAACTTGCGGTTTACGTCGGTGAAAGTGGCCATTGGTGTGGGCGGAAGTTTTGATGTGATGGCCGGCAATGTCAAACGGGCGCCAAAGGTGTTCCAAAAACTGGGCCTGGAATGGTTCTATCGCCTCATTACCCAGCCCACCCGCTGGAGAAGAATGATGCGGCTGCCCAAATTTGTGCTGACGGTGTTAAAAAACAAGGGGAAATAAGCCCCAGAGGAGGAGCTATGACAAAGAGGCTTGGCTTAAAACAGGCAACAGAAGTGTTGTTCATTTTGTTGGGCACTTTTTTCATCATCGTATCCATTAACGTGTTTTTTTCTCCCAACCGGATCATCACCGGCGGCTTTACAGGCATTGCCATTATCATCCAGGAACTGACGCAGAATTTGGTAAGCGGTGGCATTCCCAAAGGTATTTCCAACTTTGTGCTCAATTTACCTCTATTTGCCTGGGCTTATGTGGTGCTGGGCAAGGAGTATTTTGGACGGGCATTTTTGACCAATGTGGTATTTAGCATTGGGTTGGAAGTGTTTACGTTTTTGCCGGTGTACCAAGGAGATTTTCTGCTGGCGGCTCTCTATGGCGGTCTTTTTGACGGCGTGGGTGTGGGGTTGGTGCTGCGGGGGCTTTCTGGCACTGGCGGTGTAGATTTGCTGGGCGCCATCATCCACCGGCTCAAACCACATCTGCCGGTGTCTGGGATCATGTTTGTCTGCAATGCAGGGATTATTTTGACAGGGTTTTTTGTCTTTGGTGCAGAGCGGACCATGTACGGCATTTTGGCCGTGTTTGTCATCAGCAAAGTGGTGGATATTGTTTTGGAAGGTCTTTCTTTTTCCAAGGCTGCATTTATTATTTCCGAAAAAAACCAGGAAATTGCCCAGGAAATTATGCGGCGGCAAAACCGCGGCGTGACAGGGTTAAATGGTGTTGGCATGTATACGGGAAAAGAAAAGCAGGTGCTGCTTTGTGTCTTTCGGCAAAAGGAAATCACCATGGTCAAAAACATCATCCGCCAGGTGGATCCCAAGGCGTTTTTGATTTTGACCGACGTAAAAGATGTATTGGGCAATGGGTTTAAAAGCTTGGATGAAGTGGACTGACGGCATATTTTAGGAAAACTATCCAATGAAAAACCAGCTCTTTTCTAGTTATAGACTGCCATTTCTGCCAGAAAAACTGCGCTGTTTTCGGATAATCCAAAAAAAAATTCAGAAAAAAATAAAAAAATGTCATTTTTTTATAGATTTTTATTTTGTTTTTTGGTATTATCTTATAAAGTGGTTTTTTTCAGGGGAAAAAAACGGCGGCGCAGTGTTTTTGACGACAGAAAAAGAATTGTTAGTTTTTAACAAGAAAGCCGCAGCCGTTCTGTACAATAACGATATAGGGGTGAAGAACATGATTTCCAATCAGATTTTGCAAAGCACCATCGAAGGGCTCAAAAACATTACCAGAAAGGACCTGAGCGTCATTGAAAAAGAAGGCAAGGTGATTGCAACAACAGAAGAAGCCATGCTTGCCAAACAGATTGATGACTTGGAGAGCTTTGTCAATTCTCCCGCTGAAAGTCAGCTGGTGCAGGGTTATCAGTATTTTAAAGTCTATGACAACAATGCGCCGGAGTATGTGGTGCAGGTGAAAGGAGAAGATGAAGAAGGATACCGCATTGGCAAAATTACGGCCTTCCAGATTCAAAGCCTTTTGGTGGCCTATAAAGAACGGTATGACAAAGACAACTTCATCAAAAACTTGCTGTTGGACAATCTGTTGCTGGTAGATATTTACAGCCGTGCAAAAAAACTGCACATTGAAAACAATGTGAAGCGGATTGTTTACCTCATTGAAACCAGCATCGACAAAGACATGAACATTGTGGAAATTGTCCGCAATATCTTCCCCTCTAAAACGAGAGATTTTGTGACGGCTGTGGATGAACACTGCATCATTTTGGTCAAAGAGCTGCGGGAAAAAGAGACCATGGAAGATGTGGAAAAAATCGCAAAACAGATTGCAGAGACGCTTAACAATGAAACCAGCAGCAAAACCTTCATTGCCATCGGCACTGCTGTCAACGATTTGAAAGATGTTTCCCGTTCGTTTAAAGAAGCCAAAATGGCTTTGGAAGTGGGCCGTATTTTTTACAGCGACAAACACATTGTCAATTACGAACAGCTGGGCATTGGCCGCCTGATTTATCAGCTGCCGCTGCCGTTATGTAAAATGTATATCAAAGAAGTGCTTCATGGGCTGACCATCGACGACTTTGACGAGGAAACCTTGGCCACCGTCAGCAAGTTCTTTGAAAACAATCTGAATGTTTCTGAAACAAGCAGACAGTTGTACATTCACCGCAACACCCTGGTTTACCGTCTGGATAAGCTGCAAAAAATGACGGGACTGGACCTGCGTAATTTTGATGACGCCATCATCTTTAAAATTACGCTGATGGTCAGCAGCTATATGCTGTATATGGAAAAAATGGCGTACTAAGTTTTTACAGGAAAACAGACGCCAAGAAAGGAAGTACTGTTACCTATGATTGAAGTTCGAGACGTGACAAAAATTTACCCCAACGGTGCAGAAGGTGTGGAAAACGTCTCCATTTCCATCGAAAAAGGAGAATTTGTGTTTTTTGTTGGTTCCAGTGGTTCTGGCAAATCAACGCTCATCAAGCTGCTGATGAAAGAATTGAACCCCACCAGCGGCCAAATCTTAATCAATAACATCAATACCACTACCATGCGCCGCAGCCAGATTCCTTATCTGCGCCGTAATTTGGGCATTGTATTTCAGGATTTTCGCCTGCTGCCCAATAAAACAGTGTATGAAAACGTGGCTTTTGCCATGCAGGTGATTGAAGCGCCCAGCCGTCAAATTCGCCGCAACGTGCCGGCGGTGCTGGCTTTGGTTGGGTTGCAGCACAAAGCGAAGGCATACCCCAATGAGCTTTCCGGCGGGGAGCAGCAGCGGACGGCTTTGGCCAGAGCCATTGTCAACAATCCGCCGATTTTGATTGCCGATGAACCAACGGGAAACCTGGATCCGGAAACGGCTTGGGAAATCATTTATCTGCTGGATGAAATCAACCGGCGGGGAACGACTGTTGTCATGGCAACCCATGCCAAAGACATTGTAGATGTGATGCAAAAACGTGTGGTGACGCTCAAAGACGGCCACATTATTCGAGATATCAGAAAAGGTGGTTACAACGATGAGGCCTAGTTCCATTCGCTATTATTTCAAAGAAGGCTTCACGGGCCTTTTGAAAAACAGACTGATGACGGTGGCTTCCATTGCAACAGTGGCCGCCTGTTTATTGATTGTATCGTTTTCCTGGTGCTTGATCAGCAATCTGGATTCGGTACTGCACCAAATTGAAGATAATATCGGCATTTCCGTTTTTTTGGATGACGAGGTGGATGCCGAGCAGATCACAGAAATCAAAGACGCCATGGAACAGCTGGACCATGTGACCAGCGTGATCTATGTTTCCCCGGAAGAGGGGTTGGAAAGCTTGAAAGAAGAACAGGGCTTGGGCGAAATTTTAGACGGATTTTCCGGCGATAACAATCCCTTAAGCCATGCGTTCACCATTTCGCTGGACAGCATTGAAAACCAGGATACGGTTTTGGCGGAGCTGGAACAAGTTTCCGGCATCCGAAACATCACAGCAGCCCAGACGGAAACGGATATTTTGCTCCGTGTCAATAAAATCATCAGCATCGTTGGCGTGCTGGTGGTGGCTGTTTTGGCCATCATTTCGGTGGTCATTATTATGAACACCATTAAAATCTCTGTGTACACAAGAAAAACGGAAATCAATATCATGAAATATGTGGGGGCCACAGACTGGTTTATCCGCTGGCCGTTTATCATTGAAGGCGCATTGATTGGCATCATTGGCGCTTTGATTCCCATTGCCATTT
Organism: uncultured Clostridia bacterium; assembly: GCA_944381455.1. Lineage (GTDB taxonomy): Bacteria > Bacillota > Clostridia > Lachnospirales > Anaerotignaceae > Neoanaerotignum. The sequence continues at coordinate 5,138 of CALWLF010000080.1, forward strand.
GCTGGCCTGCCTATGGAAAGGCAGTGCAGTTATTGCATGACTATTTGCCGATGGTACAAAATTTGGTGACGTTTGTAGACAGCTATAGTATTTTTTCTGTGTTGCTGCCTGTGTTGTTTTTGGGCGGAATTGCCCTGGGTGTCGTTGGCAGCGTTTCTTCCATCCGCAAATACCTGCGGGTGTGATGAAAAGGAGGCAGACAATCATGAATCATTCTCTCAGCCGTGCCGCCGCATGGATCTGTGTTTTTGCCATGACGGTGGGCGGCGTTGTGACGGCTGCGCCCAATGAGACGGCGTATGCAAAATCTCTTTCTGAGCTGCAGCAGGAACAAAAAGAAATCCAGCAAAAGCAAAAAGATGCCCAGGCATCTTTGGATACGGCAAAGACCAATCAGGAAAAAGTGTCGGCAGAAATTGCAACGCTGGATACCCAGTTGGCGGCAGCACAAAACGAACTGGATATTGTGGAAACGCAGTTAAATGACGCTGAAACCCGCCTGGCAGCATCGGAAGAAAATCTGGCACAGGCGCAAGAGGCCAGCGAAAACCAATTTGATGCTTTCAGCGGCCGGATTCGTTTCATTTATGAAAACGGCTCTTTAGGATATCTGGATGTGATTTTAGAAAGCCAAAGCATCAGCGACTTTTTCATTCGGCTGCAATATGTCAAAGATATTATGGCCTATGACGAGGAATTGCTGGAGCAGCTGCGGCAGACGGAAGCAACCATCGAAAAAGAAACCCAGGCCATTGCCGAAGAAAAGGCGTCCATTGAAGTGCTGGTCAACGACCAGCAGGTGAAAACGGCGGCTTTGGAAAGCAAACGCGATGAAAAAGCCCAGTTGATGGCACAGTATCAGCAAGACGAAGCTACATATGCTGCTTTGGTAGAGCAGATGGAAGAAGCCAGCAAGGAAGTGGAAGCGCTGATCAAAAAAGCCACCAGCAGCTCTGCAGCCAGCGGCAGAGTGTACTATACTGGCGGTCAGTTTGAATGGCCGGTGCCTGGCTGGTACAACATCTCCAGCGGTTTTGTTACCCGTGACCGGCCCATTGGCAGCGGTACCGAATTTCATACCGGCTATGATATCCCGGCCAGCTACGGCACCAGCGTCATTGCGGCAGAAGCCGGCACCATCATCTATTCTGGATGGATGAACGGATATGGTTATACGATTATGATTGACCATGGCGGCGGTTTGGTAACGCTGTATGGCCACAATTCCTCTTTGGTGGCCAGTGTGGGACAGACCGTTTCCCGCGGCTCTGTGATTGCCAAAGTGGGCAGCACCGGTAACTCCACCGGCAACCATTGCCACTTTGAAGTGCGCTTAAATGGTTCGCCTGTCAGTCCGCAATCTTATTTAGGAGTATAAGGAAGAAAGAAAAAGCACAAACTTCTTTTATGTGTTAAAAAGAAGTTTGTGCTTTTTTTTGAAAAATTTAACTTTATTTTAGTTGCGTAAAAGGAATCAATGTGTTAAGATATGGATATAATAAAATATAGTTTTAAATACTATATCTGGAGGTGTTATCATGGAACAAGTGAAACAAAAATTTGGTATCTGGCGCTGGAGAGATCCCATGAGCGCGCTTACCCATATGATTGGTTTCTTTTTAGCCATTCCCTTTGGGGTTTTATTGATTGTACAGCAGGCAATCAGAGAAAATGCGTGGGGCTTGATAGGATGTACGGTGTTTGTGCTGTCAGTGCTGCTGTTATATGGCGCCAGCACCTTTTACCATATGTCTCATGGTACGCCAGAGCAGATTGCTTTTCGCCGCAAAGTGGACCATATGATGATTTTTGTCTTGATTGCCGGCTCTTATACACCTGTCTGCTTGGTAAATCTGGCTGGATTTTGGGGCAATTTGCTTTTGGGGCTGGTTTGGGGCATTGCCCTTGCAGGGCTGTTTTTAAAGCTGTTTTGGCTGGGAGCGCCGCGGATTCTTTCAACAGCCATTTATGTAGGGATGGGATGGCTGGTGCTGGTAGCTTTTTATCCTTTGATGCAGGCTGTAGAGTTGGATGGCATTTTGCTGCTGGCGGCAGGCGGGCTGATGTATACGCTGGGGGCTGTGATTTATGCCACAAAATGGAAACGGCTGCAAATGCGCAATTTTGGGTTTCATGAAATTTTTCATCTGTTTGTGATGGCCGGAACGGCCCTTCACTTTGCCTATATGTTTCTTTATTTATGACGGCAAACACCCTGCACCAGAAAGGAAGGGCAGGGTGTTTTTTTGTGCGGAAAAATTGGTAATTTCGCTAAAAAAAATGATTTTTCTAGGAACGATTTTTCTGTTTTGCGTGTGTTTTTCTCCGAAAAAAAATGGTATACTGATACTGTTTGGAACAACTCTGTTGTTTGAACAGAGTTGGTGAAAAAGAGATGGCTTCTCTTTGGGATAAGACGCCAAAGGAGAGCAGGTTTGATCTAAAACTCCAAAAAGAAAGAGAGAAATCATAAGGTTTGTTACAGAAGGCAGGCGGCAGGAAAGGAGGCGCAAAATGGAGACGAAGGACGTGATTTTTGGCAGACGCAGCATCCGAAAATACACCAATCAACCCATTTCGGACGCAGATTTGGAGGAAATCATTCAGGCGGGGCTTTATGCACCATCCAATATCAATTTTCAACCATGGTATTTTGTGGTGGTGCGCAGCGAGGAAAAGAAGAAGGAAATGCTGGAATTTATGGCGACAGTTTCCAAATTATTTCATCCGGTGTTGGAAAGCCGGTTTGCAAAAAATCCAGAGGCCATTGAAGAAACAGAAACATTTTTCAAAGGCTTGGGCGGGGCGCAGGTATATATTTTGGTGTTTTTGCTGAAACCAGATTATCCTGATTTGTCCAGTGTAACCCAAAGCACGGCAGCGGCCATTGAAAATATGCTGCTGATGGCCAAGGACAAAGGCATTGGCAGCTGCTGGCTGACGGCGGCAGTGCGTGTAGGAAAGGATGAAGAAATCCGCCAGCATTTTGCGCCGGACAAAGGCCCGTTTTTGGCCATGGTAACGCTGGGCTATCCGGCGGAAGAAAAAACGGCGCCGCCAAGACGGGGCGGCCGGTTCGAAGTCATCTGATTTTTACTTAGGCAGAAAGGAGGCATAAGCCCATGGCGCGGGAAACGGTGTTGCATACACTGAAAGAAGAAGAAGAGCGGGTGATCCTGGTGGGGATCGACCGGCAAGAAGACAGCCAGCAAGCCGAAGCCTGTCTGGACGAGCTGGAAGAGCTGGTGAAAACGGCCGGCGCCAAAACGGTGGGGCGGATGCTGCAAAAGCGGGAAAAGCCGCACCCAGGGCTGTACCTTGGCACAGGCAAGGTAGAGGAGCTAAAGCAGATGGTTTCATTGCTGGAGGCTACCGGCATTGTCTGTGATGACGAACTTTCTCCGGCGCAGCTGCGCAATTTGGAGCAGGAGCTGGAAACGAAGGTGATGGACCGGACCATGGTGATTCTTGACATTTTTGCAGCCCGGGCAGCTTCCAGCGAAGGGAAAATCCAAGTGGAGCTGGCCCAGCTGCAATACCGTCTCAGCCGCTTGACCGGCATGGGAGCCTCTATGTCCCGTCTGGGCGGCGGCATTGGCACGCGCGGGCCTGGGGAGAAGAAACTGGAAGTGGACCGGCGCTATATCAAAGAACGCATTTCCGAGCTGAAAAAAGATCTGGCTGAAGTGAAAACCCATCGGTCTTTGCTGCGGCAGCAGCGAAAGAAAAAAGGCCAGCCGGTGGTGGCGCTGGTGGGTTACACCAACGCTGGCAAAAGCACCATTTTAAACGGGCTGACCAAAGCCGGTGTGCTGGCAGAAGATAAGCTTTTTGCCACACTGGATACCACCACCAGAACCGTATCTTTGCCGGAAGGACACGAGGTGTTTTTAACGGACACCGTGGGATTTATTCAAAAATTGTCCCATCATTTGGTGGATGCCTTTAAAGCGACGCTGGAAGAATTGACCTATGCCGATCTTTTGCTCCATGTGGTGGACAGCTCCAACCCCAATCGGAATACCCATATGGATGTGGTATACCGCACGCTGGAGGAGTTGGGATGCGGCCAAACGCCGGTGATTACTGTCTTCAATAAAGTGGACCGGGAAGTGGAATATCCGCTGCCCAACGACCAAATGGCCAGAAGCACCATTGCCATTTCTGCCAAGCGGGAGGAAGATTTAAAAGATCTTCTGGCGAATATAGAAGATGTGCTAAAGAGTTTTCAGCAAACCATGACTATTCTTTTGCCATATTGTGAAGGTGGTAAATTGGCCCAGTTATATGGCCGTACCACTGTTTTAGAAGAAGAACACCGTCAGGACGGTATTTTGTTAAAAATAACGGTGGATGAAGAATTGAAAAATCGTTTTAAAAATTACACGATAGATGATAAATTTTGAGAAATTACTGTGGGATTTCCTGTTAATTACCACAAAATGACAAAGAAATAGATTTATTCCAAATATTTTCCATGGCAAATTTACAAAACTTTCGTTATACTGAACTTGTTTTTCAACAAAAGGCAAGGAGGTATGGGTATGGAGGTATTGATTCGGACCATGATAACGGCAGATGATGGCAGAGACTACTTGCTTTGTTATTATTTGTTGCAGCAAGGCAGTTTCTATGGAGTGTTGGTGGAAAAATCTTACGAGGGGAATGTGGTTGAACGGGAGACCATCACATATTTGGGGGAAGCAAACGATCGTACGCTGGGGCTGATCTACAAACTGGGACGCAATACCGTTACGCCTTGTGTGCTTGCACAACTGGCAGATGAATGGATGGAAGAACCTTTCTGATGCCAGCGCTGCCTGCGCCTTTGGTTTGGGCATGGGCAAAAACGGCGCCAGCACAGGTAGGGTTTGGAGGTTGAAAAACAATGGAAAAAGAAATCTATTTGGCTGGAGGCTGTTTTTGGGGGACGGAACATTTTTTTCGGCACAGCGCGTTTGTTTTAGAGACAGAAGTGGGCTATGCCAACGGGACTATTTCGGAGCCAACATATGAGCAAGTCTGTAGCGGCGCCACCGGCTTTGCAGAGGCTGTGCGGCTGAAGTATGATGCAGGCATCATTTCTTTGGCGCAGATATTGGACCTTTTTTTTCTGACCATTGATCCCACCAGTATCAACCGGCAGGGAAATGATGTGGGCGAGCAGTACCGGACGGGGATTTATTACACCGATGAGGCCGACGCACCGGTGATTGAAGCAGCGCTATACCGCTTGGAACAGATGGTGGGCGAGCCCATTGCAGTGGAGCAAAAGCCGCTGCAAAATTTTTTCCGGGCAGAGACCATGCACCAAAACTATCTCAACAAAAATGTCTTTGGCTATTGTCACATTGACCGCAGTCTGTTTTCCCTTGCAAAAGAATATACGCCAAGGGAAACGGTGGACCGGGATGAAAAGGGAAATTATCTGCCCTTTTTGACATACAAAGTAACCCAATATGGCTGTACAGAACTGCCGTACCAAAATGCTTATTGGGATTGTTTTGATGATGGTATTTATGTAGATGCGGTGACAGGCACGCCGGTGTTTTCCTCTAAAGAGAAATTCTTTTCCGACAGCGGCTGGCCGGCTTTTACGGCGCCTATCACACCAGAAGCTGTGGTGGAGCGGCCGGTGGAATGCACCTGCTGTCAGAAGGTGCGGATCTTTAACCAGGCCCAAAATGCGTATTTGGGCGTTGTCTTCAGCGATGACGCCTCCGATGGGGCGCACTACTGCATCAACAGTGCAGCGCTGCGTTTTGTGCCAAAAGACCGGCTGGAAGAAGCAGGACTTGGCCAATTTCGTTCTCTTTGGCCATAAAAATTTTGAGAAAACCTTGCCAGATAGGCTTGGATGTGATATAATTTGAGCGTTGCAAAAAAACACACCTGTTTTTGATGCCGGTTGGTGCTCTCTTTTCTAAGAGGGTTGCCGGAAATAGAAAACGGGGAGGACAAACCAAATTTAGGAGGAAAAAACATGAGCGTAATTTCGATGAAACAACTGTTGGAAGCTGGCGTACACTTTGGCCATCAGACCAGAAGATGGAACCCTAAAATGGCTCCTTATATCTTCGCTGAAAGAAACGGGATCTACATCATCGACTTGCAGAAGACCGTGAAAAAAGTGGACGAAGCTTATGCAGCAGTGGCTGACATGATCGCAGACGGCGGCGAAATCCTGTTTGTTGGCACCAAAAAACAGGCACAGGATTCCATCAAAGAAGAAGCTGAAAGATGCGGTATGTTCTATGTAAACCAGAGATGGCTGGGCGGTATGCTGACCAACTTTGAAACCATCAAAACAAGAATTGCCAGACTGAAAGCATTGGAAAAAATGCAGGAAGACGGCACCTTTGAAGTTCTGCCCAAAAAAGAAGTGGCTAACTTGATGCACGAAATGGAAAAACTGGAAAAGAACTTGGGCGGCATCAAAGAAATGACCAAAATCCCTGATGTGATGTTCATCGTGGATCCAAGAAAAGAAAGAATCGCTATCCAGGAAGCACACACCTTGGGCATCCCTGTTGTTGCGATTGTAGATACCAACTGTGATCCAGAAGAAGTGGATTACGTAATCCCGGGCAATGACGATGCAATTCGTGCTGTAAAACTGATTGCAGGCAAAATTGCTGACGCTGTCATCGAAGCAAAACAAGGTGCACAGGAAGAAACTTCCGCAGAAGCTGAAGAAGCACCTGCTGAAGCATAAGATAAGGCTTTGCATGGCTTCAGTTTCTCGTTTTTTGGAGGCTGAAGCCATTTCACGCTGGAGTTATGACTAAACGTACGGGAGGAAAACATTATGGCTATTACCGCAGCAATGGTAAAAGAATTGAGAGAAATGACCGGTGTTGGTATGCTGGATTGCAAAAAAGCACTGGCTGAAACAGACGGCAACATGGAAGCTGCCGTAGAATACTTGAGAGAAAAAGGCCTGGCTGCTTCTCAGAAAAAAGCTGGCCGTATTGCAGCAGAAGGTATTGTAGATATCCTGCTGTCTGCCGACAACAAAAAAGGCGTTGTGGTAGAAGTAAACTCTGAAACCGACTTCGTTGCCAAAAACCCTGTATTCCAGGAATTTGTAGGCCAGGTGGCTGCACAGGCTCTGGACAGCAGCGCTGCTGATGCAGAAGCTTTGCTTGGCGAAGCATGGAAACTGGACACCACCATGACCGTAGCTGACGCTTTGAGCCAGAAAGTAGCTGTCATCGGCGAAAACCTGCAGATCAGACGTTTTGAAAAAGCAGAAGCTCCAAACGGCAGACTGGTTTCTTATATCCATGGCGGCGGCAAAATCGGCGTTATGGTACAGCTGGCTTGCGAAAAAGACGCACCAGAACTGGAAGAACTGGGCAAAAACGTGGCTATGCAGATTGCAGCCATGAATCCTAAATTCGTGAAAACCGATGACGTTCCAGAAGAATTCATCAACCACGAAAAAGAAATCCTGACCAAACAAGCACAGGAAGATCCAAAAAATGCCAACAAACCAGCCAACATCATCGAAAAAATGATTGTAGGCCGTTTGAACAAAGAATTGAAAGAATTCTGCCTGGTGGAACAGCCTTATGTCAAAGATGGCGATATGAGCGTAAAACAGTATGTGGATTCCGTGGCAAAAACCATTGGCGCTCCCGTTTCTGTGGAAGGCTTCATTCGTTTTGAAACTGGCGAAGGTCTGGAAAAGAAAAACGAAAACTTTGCAGACGAAGTGGCAAAAGCAATGCAATAAGCAACAACAGCGACAAGAGAGACAAGCGAGAAGAAATGGGTTTTGTGGTCTGGGGACTACAAAACCCATTTTTTTGGTCCAAAAACAACTTTTTGTTTTTTGCATAGGATAGCAAAAACGAAAAGGAGTGTTTGTATGAATGCTTTGATATGGGCGGCAGCCGGGACGGGATTTACGTTTTTGATGACGTCGCTGGGTGCTGCCATGGTGTTTTTTCTGCGAAAACCGCCTTCCGCCCAAGTCCAGCGGGTGTTTTACGGCTTTGCAGCGGGGGTGATGATTGCCGCCTCCATTTGGTCTCTGCTGTTGCCGGCCATGGAGCGGGCGGAAGAGATGGGCATGGTGGTTTGGCTGCCGGCAGCCGGCGGAGTGATTTTCGGTCTGTTTTTCCTGTTGGCGCTGGATGCAGCGCTGCCTTCTTTTTGCAGAAAGATGGGAAAGGTGCGCCAGGACCGGGCATTTTTGCGCAACACCTTGTTTTTTTCGGCGGTGACGCTCCATAATGTGCCAGAGGGGATGGCTGTGGGGCTGGCCTTTGCCCTGGCTGCCACCGATCTTTCTCAGGGCACCTTTGCGGCGGCGGCCGCACTGGCCTTTGGCATTGGGATACAAAATTTTCCAGAAGGCGCCGCCATTTCTCTGCCGTTATTGCAGGAGGGAAAGCGGCCTCGTCATGCCTTTTTTATGGGGATGCTTTCGGGGGCAGTGGAACCGCTGTTTGGCATTTTGGCTGTGGCCATTGGCGCAGCCACATCGGTGGCGATGCCCTGGATGCTCAGCTTTGCTGCCGGAGCCATGCTTTATGTGGTGGTGGAAGAATTGATTCCCCAGGCCCACTGGGAGGAAAACGGCAGCATCGGCACCATTGGCGTCATGGCCGGGTTTTTGGTGATGATGATATTGGATGTGGCACTGGGATAAGATGGTAACCCTATGGGAAAAACAGGGTTTTTGAAAAAAAGATTGGCATACGAACGATTATCAGGTATAATATGATATTACGGGAAGCTGGAAATGACAGCTTCCCGTAACAAAGCCCCCAATCGGAAAGAAAGGGGGTAGACGGCATCAAACGGCCAAAGAGTTTTGGATGTATCCAAAGTAAAAATAGGACAGGTCGCAGGCAATCAATGCCAGATTCCAAGCGGAAAGCAGCGCCAGGAAAGCCCGGTGTTTCGATTGGGTGGCTTTTTTCAAATTGGCATAAAAAAAGTCATAAAAAACAGGGGGCAGCGCAAAAGCACAGACAATAAGCGCCAGCCAGCGGACGGCTCCAACGGGAATGAAGGTGCCAAGCAGCAGGGCTGGGATGTGGATAATGGCGCTTTTGCGGAAATGGCGGTGGGTGGCATCCAATTCTTCTGCTTCTTGTTCCAGCAGTTCATTGGATACAATGAGAGATTTTTGGGCATGGGCTTTTTGGATGGTGCGGCAAATGGATTCCGACAACAAAAGACCAACAACCCAGAGAAGTATGATTCCAAGTAAAGTCAAGCACATCCGCTCCTTTCAGGTGCATTCTGTTGACATTATACAACAAGGAGAAAAAAAGCACAAGAAAAGGCAGCGAAAAAAGAAAGGAGAAGAACTCTTATGTGGAAAAAACGATGGATGGCGCTGTTTTTGAGCGTAGTACTGCTTTTGCCTTGCAGCACTTCCTTGGCTTCAGAAAAAGAGATGCGGGGCATTTGGGTGGCTACGGTGAGCAATATCGACTTTCCTACGGCTTCTGCCAAAGGCAATGCCCAGGCACAGCAGGCAGAGATCACCAACATGCTGGACCAATTTCAGGCGGCAGGATTAAACACTGTTTTTTTTCAGGTGCGTCCCAAAGCCGATGCCCTTTATCAGTCCAATATCGAGCCATGGAGCGATGTTTTGACTGGCACCAGCGGCAAAGATCCCGGTTATGATCCCCTGGCTTTTTTCATTGAAGAGGCCCACAAGCGGGGGATGGAGCTGCATGCTTGGCTAAACCCCTACCGGGTGACCATGGCCAATACGGACGTTTCCGCACTGGCAGCCAACCATGTGGCAAACACCCATCCAGAATGGCTCATCTCTTATAACAATGCTTTGTACTTGAACCCAGCCCTGCCGGAAGTGCGCAATTATATCACCTCGGTGGTGCTGGATATCGTCAACCGTTATGATGTGGACGGGATTCATTTTGACGACTATTTTTATCCCAACGGCTATCCTTTAATCGAAGGAGACGGAGATGGAGCCGAAGCCAATGCCAGACGGCAAAACGTGAATCTGCTGGTGCAGCAGGTCCATGACGCCATCAAAGGCGCCGATGCATCGGTGACCTTTGGCATCAGCCCTACGGGGATTTATAAAAACACCGATACCATCCGGGGCAGCCAAAGCTATTATACGGTCTATGCCGATACCTTAGCCTGGGTGCAAAACGGCTGGGTGGATTACATTGCGCCCCAGGTGTATTGGGAAACCACCCATGCTACGGCAGCCTATGAAACGGTGGCCAAATACTGGAATGAGGCCGTGGCAGGCACAGGGGTGACGCTGTATTTAGGGGAAGCCCTTTATAAAGAGCAGGTGGCGGCAGAAATCGATGACCACATTGCCATCAGCCGCAGTCTTCCCAATGTCAGCGGCAATATTTTCTATAATACCAGCTCCTTTTTGAAAAATTTGGGCGGCGGCAAAGACTTGCTGACGGCTGCTTATCAGTCGGGCGGCAGTGGGCAAGCGCCGGAAGAAACAAAACCAGAAGAAGCGAACCCAGAAGAAACCAAGCCCCAAGCCAAGCCACAGGTGACGGCCCAGGCTCTGCCCAGCAGTGTGACCGTCCTGGTCAACGGTGTGGCAGAAGATTTTGAAACGTATAACATCAACGGCTATACGTATTTTAAACTGCGGGACATTGCCTATGCGGTGCAAAACACCGATAAACAATTTAACACCCTTTGGGATGCTTCGGCCAACACCATTACCCTGGCCCTGCAAACGCCTTATGTGCCTGCGGGTGGGGAGCTTGCAAAAAGCGGCACCAGCGGCATAAAGACGGCCATTGAGAGCGATGTGACGGTGTTGGTGGATAGAAAAACCGTTTCCTGCGAAAGCTATAATATCGACGGTTATACGTATTTTAAACTGCGGGATGTGGCCCAAGCAGTATACTTTGGCGTCAGCTGGAGCGATGCCACCCAGACCATTGGGATTGTAACCCTGGTGGGTTATGAACAATAAACATTTGGAGGAAAGAACAATGACAAAAGAAAAACAGACATTTGCCGGAAGCGACGATTATGTGGTTAGCCCACAACTGATGAATGCCGTTAACATTGCCATGGCCCTGCAAAAACCATTGCTCATCAAAGGAGAGCCTGGCACAGGCAAAACCATGCTGGCCGAAGCCGTTTCCAAGGCGCTGGGCAAAAAACTGATTATCTGGAACATCAAATCCACCACCAAGGCCCAGGATGGGCTCTATGTTTACGATGTGGTGCAGCGGCTTTATGACAGCCAGTTTGGCGGCGAAGGCGTGGACGATATCAAAAAATATGTGAAACTGGGCAAACTGGGCGAAGCCTTTTCTTCTGACGAGCAGGTGATTTTGCTCATCGACGAAATTGATAAAGCCGATTTGGAATTCCCCAATGACCTGCTTTGGGAACTGGATAAAATGGAATTTTATATTCCAGAAACGAAAGAAACCATCAGCGCAAAGACGCGGCCCATTGTGATTATTACGTCCAATGCGGAAAAAGAACTGCCCGATGCCTTTTTGCGCCGCTGCATTTTCCACTATATCGAGTTTCCTGATCAGGAACTGATGGAAGAAATTGTGAAGGTGCATTTCCCAGACTTGGAAGAAACGCTGTTGAAGTCTGTGATGGATACGTTCTATTGGATTCGTGACTTGGATGTGCAGAAAAAACCAAGCACGT
>CALWLF010000081.1 GCA_944381455.1 uncultured Clostridia bacterium
TGCCAGAAAGCACAGCAAAGCGGTGCAAAAGTCGTAACCATGAGCGACTCCAACGGCTGGATCTATGACGAAAACGGCATCGACTTGGCTGCTGTCAAAGAAATCAAAGAAGGTAAACGCGGCAGAATCAAAGAATATCTGGAATATCATCCACAGGCAAAATATACCGAAGGCAAAGGCGTTTGGACTGTAAAATGCGACATCGCTCTGCCTTGCGCAACCCAGAACGAACTGAACGAAGAAGACGCAAAAACACTGGTTGCTAACGGCTGCTATGCTGTGGGCGAAGGCGCTAACATGCCTTCCACCTTGGAAGCCATCGAAGTATTCCAGAACGCAAAAATCCTCTTTGCGCCTGCAAAAGCTGCAAATGCCGGCGGCGTAGCAACTTCTGCTTTGGAAATGAGCCAAAACAGCATGCGTCTGAGCTGGACCTTTGATGAAGTAGATGCCAAACTGAAAGGCATTATGGAAAATATTTATGCCAATATTGCACAGGCTGCAAAAGAATATGGCATGGAAAACAACTTTGTGGCTGGCGCCAACATTGCAGGCTTCTTGAAAGTGGCCAATGCCATGATGGCTCAGGGCATTGTATAAAAACTTGTTTTTTGCCAAAAACCCGAGATTCCTTTTCTGAGGAAAATCGGGTTTTTTTATTTCCAAGGATACGGTTTTGTTGTATAATGAAACAATGAGTAAAACAAGGAAGAAAGGAGCCGCAGTATGAACTGGAAACAAAGTTATCATCCCTTTGCGCTTATTACGGTGATTTTTTGGGCGCTGTCTTATGTGTTTTCTCGATTGGCCATGGCGCATTTTTCTCCGTATCCTTTGGGCCTGCTGCGGTATGTGGTGGCGACCATCTTTTTGGCCTTTGTGGTGGTGTTTGGCAAAATCCGTCCGCCGAAAGCACAGGATTTTCCTTGGTTTCTTGCCTGCGGGGCAACAGGATTTTTTCTCTATATGCTTACCTTTAACCGAGGCACCCAGCTGGTGCCGTCGGCCACCAGCAGTGTGGTCATTGCAACGGCGCCGGTGATGACGGCGTTTTTGGCCAGGATTTTCTTTGGGGAAAAACTGGCGCCTTATCAATGGGGCGCTATCTTTATTGAATTTTGTGGGATTATTATCTTGACGTGGGAAGACGGCGGGTTCCAATTGAACGAAGGCATCCTCTGGCTGCTGGGCGCCGCCTTGGCTTTAAGCACCTATAATTTATTGCAGCGCAAGGTGACGAAACAATATGACGCCGTGACCATTTCTTCTTACAGCATTTTCTGCGGCACGGCCATGCTGCTGATTTTTGCGCCCCAGGCAGCGGTGGAATTACAAAGCGCACCGCCGGGACAATACATCAACTTGCTGGTGCTGGGCATTTTTGCCAGCGCCTTGGCCTACTTGTCCTGGGCCAAGGCCTTTTCCAAGGCAAAAAACACGGCTTCGGTCAGCAATTATATGTTTGTGACGCCGTTTTTTACGGCCATATTCGGATTTTTGTTTGCAGGAGAGGTGCCCGATGGCAAAACCATTTTGGGCGGGTTAATCATACTTTGCGGCGTGGTGCTGTTTTTTCATAAAAATTTTGTGGCGCACCGGCAGAAAGGATGAACAGATATGTTGGATGTTGTGTTACTGGGCACCGGAGGCATGATGCCCATGCCAAACCGGTTTTTGTCCTCCATGATGCTGCGGGTCAACGGCCGCCTGGTGCTGGTGGACTGCGGCGAAGGCACCCAGGTTTCGCTGAAAAATGTGGGCTGGGGGTTTAAACATATTGACGCCATCTTGTTTACCCATTATCATGCAGACCACATTTCTGGTCTGCCTGGAATGTTATTGGCCATTGCCAATGCGGGGCGGACAGAGCCTTTGGCTCTTTTTGGCCCAAAGGGGCTGATGTATGTGGTGGAAGGATTGAGGCGCATTGCCCAGGAACTGCCGTTTTTGATAGAATATTACGAACTGGCCAAGCCGGATGACGGCGCATACCAGGTGGCAGGGCTGGAGATGGCTTTTTTGCCGGTGGAACATTCGGTGCCTTGTTTGGCGTATCAGTTTTTGCTGCGCAGACAGGGGCGGTTTGATGCGGAAAAAGCAAAGGCGCTGGGACTGCCAAGGCAGTATTGGTCCAAGCTCCAACGGGGCGATGCGGTGGTGCTGGATGGAAAGACATACACCAAGGCCATGGTGCTGGGAGAAGAGCGGAAAGGCTTGAAGCTGACTTACTGCACCGACAGCCGTCCCACAAAGCTGCTTTCTGCCTTTGCCAAAGACAGTGACCTGTTTGTATGCGAAGGAATGTATGGCGAGGAAGAAAAACTGCCAAAGGCGCTGCAAAACAAGCATATGCTGTTTCGGGAGGCGGCACAGCTGGCCAAAGAGGCCCAGGCAAAACGGCTGTGGCTGACCCATTTTAGCCCTGCGTTAAAGGAGCCGGAGGCTTATTTGGAGGCAGCGCAGGCAGTGTTTGCTCCAACGGAATTGGGCTTTGATGGAAAAACAGAAACACTGCTTTTTTTACAGGAAGCAGAACCTTTTGGCTGAGCCAGACTTTGACAAGCAGTTGGACGTATATGAAAATGGTGAGAAGATGAGCGGGTTGCAGACGAAAACAGACATGGAATTGGTGCAAGAAAGCATCCAAGGCAGCCAAGAAGCCTTTGGAGAACTGGTGCGCCGGTATAAAAATTTGGTCTATTCGGTGGTCATGCGGATGGTGAATAATCCGGAAGACGCCAATGACCTGGCCCAGGAGGTATTTTTAAAAATTTACCGAAATCTGGATAAATACAGTTCCACCTATCAGTTTTCCACCTGGGTGATTCGGATTGCAACCAATACAGTCATTGATTTTCATAGAAAAAAACGGTTAGATGCAGTAAGCATGGAGGATATGGTGGTGGAAGTGGCAGGCGGAGAACGGCCGGAAGAAAAGCTTTCCCAAAAAGAAAACCGCCGCCAGCTGGAAAACGCCATTGCTGCTTTGCCCCAGATGTACCGTATCCCCATTGTGCTGTATCATTTGGAAGAGATGAGTTATCAAGAAATTGCCACAGCGTTGCAGATTCCTCTCTCCAAAGTGAAAAATCGGATTTTTCGCGGCAGAAAACTGCTGAAAGAATATCTGCTGCAGGGAAAAGAAGGTGAAAAAGTTGACTTGTAAACAAGCAGAACGCTGGATGATGCGTTATATGGATGAGACATTGACCGAACAAGAGGCGGAAGCACTGGCGGCGCACCTGGATCAATGTGAGGCATGCAAAGAAGCGTTTTTGGCCTATGACCAGATGATGGATACATTTTCACAGATGCCGGTTTTTACGGCGCCGGAGGGGTTGGAAGAAGCGGTGCTGATGCAAATTGAGGCTATGCCTGTGCCGCAAAGGGCTATTCGATACAGCAAAAAAGACAGATTGAAGCTGCTTTTTGGCGGCGCCTTTGCCCTGCTTTTTGGTTTTGGCGTATGGCTTGCCAGCAACCAGGAAAAAGTCTTTTCTTATTTGGCCAGTCATGATGCAACGGGACAGTATGCCCAGGCGCTTCGGCCGGTGGTTCAAATGATACACGGCCACCAAAATGAGCAGTTGCTGCTGCTGGAGCAAGTGCTGATGCGGGCAGACGAGATGCTGACGGCTTTGGCAGGGCCGTTGCTGGTGGCTATTTTAGGGTTGTGTGTGGTGCAGGTGGTCCGGTTTAGAAGAAAGTAAAGGTGAAACATGCAAAAAAAATACAACAAGAAAGAAATTGCAGCGGTGGCAGCCATGGCCGTTTGTGCGCTGGCGCTGCTAAAAATCGTGGTGCTGCGCTCGCAGCTATTGCGGGCCATGGCCCAGATGGTGGCGGCAGATATTTGGGCTTTGCTGGGGGCGCTGCATTTGCAGGAGCCCATGAGAAAGATTTGCACCCTGCCGCCTTCGCTAACGGTGCTTTCTTTCTTGCTGGTTTTTTCGGTCATTGCTTTTTTCATTTTTTGTGCCGTTCCAAAACCTTTCGAGGAGATGAGCCAGCTGCTTCATACGGATACGGAGCGTGTCATTGGAAAGGGGCTAAAGATTTATTTTGCCCAGTGGATTTTGGTTTTGGTCTTTGCCGCTTCCATCATTGGTGCGCCGGTGGCCTTAGGACTGTTTGTGATTTTTGGTATCTTTGATATGGTGGCAGCCATCGCCGTAGCCCTTTCGTTGGGAGAATGGGTGCAGCAATGGTATCAAGGCAACGACCGCCGCTCGGTTTATAATTTTTGGATAGGCGCTATGGTGATGATGTTTTGTGCCAATGTCCATTTGGTGGGCGTCACTTTTTTGCTTTTTGTGTTTCCTGTGCTTTCCTTGGGCGCCTGCGGCATTTTGTTGGAGAACAAATGCACCATTTGTCAAGCGGTACGAAAAAAACGAGGGATAGTTCGGCGAGAACAGCTACGGAAAATCATATTGAGAGAGGAATGAAGGTATGGCAGAAGAAAAGGAAGTTTTGATTTTGGCCATAGAAAGCAGCTGTGATGAAACGGCGGCGGCAGTGGTGGCAGACGGCAGGCGGGTGCTAAGTAATGTCATCTCTTCGCAGATTGCTTTGCATACGGTCTTTGGCGGCGTGGTGCCGGAGATTGCTTCCCGCAAACACATCGAAGCCATAGATCAGGTGATTGACCAGGCGTTATTGGAAGCGGGAAAGACATTGGAGGAGATGGACGCCATCGCCGTTACCTACGGGCCAGGACTGGTGGGGGCGCTTTTGGTGGGCCTGGCCGAGGCCAAGGCGTTGGCCTATGCGGCTAAAAAGCCTCTGGTTGGCGTGCACCATATCGAAGGGCATATCTGCGCCAATTATCTGGAAAATGATTTCAAGCCGCCTTATGTGGCGTTGGTGGTCAGCGGCGGCCATTCCCATATTCTATATGTGAAAGATTATCACACCTATGAAATTTTGGGCCGCACCAGAGATGATGCTGCCGGAGAGGCTTATGACAAAGTGGCCCGTGCCATCGGCATGGGGTATCCAGGCGGGCCCAAAATTGACCGGGCCGCCAAGGAAGGCAATGCCGAAGCCATCGCTTTTCCCCGGGTTTATTTGGAAGAGGACACCTATGACTTTAGCTTCAGCGGCTTAAAAAGCGCGGTGTTGAATTATTTGAACAAAGAACAGATGCAGGGCCATGATGTTTGTCAAGTGGACGTGGCAGCCAGTTTCCAGGCAGCCGTGGTGGAAGTGCTGGTGGCAAAAACCATCCGGGCGGCCAAAGAAAAAGGAGTCCAAGCCGTGGCCATGGCCGGCGGCGTTTCTTCCAACTCCGCTTTGCGCCAGGCCATGCAGAAAGCCTGCGAGGAAAACGGATTCCATTTGCAGGTGCCAGAGCCTATCTTTTGCACCGATAATGCCGCCATGATTGGAGCGGCTGGGTATTATGAATACTGCGCTGGACGGCGAGACGGGCTGGATTTGAATGCCAACCCCAATTTGCAGCTGGGCGAAAAATAAGAAAAACTCTGTATGCGGGAAACCGATATACAGAGTTTTTTTTGTTAAAGCACGCCATAGCCTTTGAGCGGGACAAAGGATTCGATTCTTAAAAACTGGCAAAGCCCCAAAACGGCGCCGCCCAAAAGAGGTGCATCTTCTTGTAAAAAAGAGCGGTAAAGCCGGCTTTTCAATGGCCCGAGCCGCTGTTTGAGCTGCAAAAACAAGGCGTCTGTCCGAGTGGTAAAGGGACAGTGAATCACCAGCCGTTCTGTATCATATAAGGAAAAAATATTTTGAATCAGCAACGCATAGTAAGACAAAAAATCATGGGCTGTCTCCATTGCTGCCGGCATTTGGGCTTGATAAGCAACCAAAAAAGAGGCAAAGTCGTCGAAATCATGATTTTTTAACAAGGCAGGGACAGATGCCAGCTGGCAAAAAGGCTGTTGGGCAGACAGGAGCATCTGGCCGATGTTGCAGGCCCTGCCATAACGGCCGCAAAAAAGCTTTCCATCTACAATCAATCCCAGCCCCATGGAATTTTCTGCATGGAGATAGGCCATGTTTTGGCATTTCATGGCATAGGCATTTTCTCCCAAAGCAGAAAGTCTGGAAACGTGTTCCATCCAAACGGGAGTGCCCCAGGCTGCTTGCAGCTGCTGACATAACTGTTGGCGAGAGAGAGTCAGGCCGCTAAAAGATACTTCTGTTTCGGTTAAGTCGCCTTCTACAGCCAGCACAATGGCCCCAATGCCCAATGGATAGTCCTGCTCCAAATAAGGATCTACAAAAGCAAACAGTGTTTGAAAAAAAGCTTCCGGGGAATGATAGGAAGCAGGACACTGGCTTTTTTGCCGGCTGCTGCCGCCCAAATCGCATTCCATCAGCCGCAGCCATGGTTTCCCGATGGTAACGGCAATGCAGCAGGCGCTTTCTGCTTTCAGCCGCAGCATCAGCCGCCGCCGGCCCTTACCCCCCACCGTTGTGCCAACCTCTTCCAGCAGCTGCTCTTCCAACAGCAGCTGCACAATGGCCGTGATGGTGCCGCCAGTCAGGCCTGTTTGATGGGTGAGGGCAGCGCGGGAGATAGAAGGGTGGCAGATAACGGCCTCCAAGACCCGTTTACGGTTATTTTCTCGGATCATGGCCTGGTTTGCAATCGTCACATCCATCACCTTCCTTTTTTGGCAGACTCCTTTTTTTATCAGTATACCCAAAAGTTTTTTTCTTGGCAAGCAGGAATCCAGGCAGTATTTGCCGTATTTATCTAAAATAAAGAGAGAGAAAATGGAAAAAAGAGACTGAAAATCGGTGAAAAAATTAACGATTCTGAAAGATTATCTAAATTTTCATATAAAATATACAAATTTTAACGGCATATTTTTCTTTCTCGTCTGTAAGGCTTGACAAAAACAAAGGTTTGCTTTATCATTGATACAGCATAGTTGTCGAAGATTTGATGGGTTTTCCAGAAAAATCGTATCTTTTGAACAACTGTGTTCCTACTGTAGATTGCCTTTTGCTGTAGCTTTTTTTCGGCGAAAAGCAAAAAACAGGAAAAATATTTTTTTAACAAAGTGTGTGTGGCGTCCCAGGGCATCATCGGTATGGTCAGCTGCACAGAAAGAGAGGTGAGGCAGATGGCGTTTGAAGTTATCCAAAGTATCGTGGAAGCAGAAAAACAGGCGGAAACAATGAAAGCGGAGGCATTCTCAAAGGCCGAACAAGAAAAGGAAGCCGCAAGAAAACAGGCAGAACAGTTGCTGATGGAGGCCAGAGAGGAGGCAAAGCAGCAAGGGCAAAACCAAGTGAAAGAAGCGGTGGAAAGCACCAGGGGCGACACGGAAGCAATAAAACTTGCAGCACAGCAGGCCTGTGCGCAGGTGGAACAACAGGCTGCCGCAAAAAAACAACAGGCGGTGCAGGCTGTCATTGGAAAGGTTGTGGGAAACCATGGCAAGTGTTGAAATGCGCAAACTGAGCGTTGTGGGGCTTTTGACAAAAAAAGAAGCGCTGCTGCAACAGCTGATGCGCCTTGGCGTGGTGGAATTTAACAGTCAGGAAGAAAAGCTGAAGGAAGAAGCATGGGCGGCGCTGGTGAAAAAAGACAGCGATGAACAGACGGTATATGAGATGGACAGTAAAATTGCCGCCGCCGCATCGGCATTAGAAACACTGCAGCAGCTGGGCGGGATCAAAAAATCCCTCTTTGCTGGCAGAACGCCTCTTTCGGAAGCGGAATTTGGCCAGAAGCTGAGTCAAAATGGGGAGGCAGAAGCGCTGGTCAACACCATCAACCAACTGCAAAAAGAAATCCATACCGCAAGGGGAGAGCTTTTGCAGCTGGAAACGGCACAAATGAGCTTGATGCCGTGGAAGGCTTACGACGCACCTCTCGGTTTGACAGAAACAAAATATGCCAGTGTTCTTTTGGGCACGGTGCCGGCCTCAGTTAGTTTTTCGGCTTTGGTCAGCGAAGTGCAGGCGGCAGATGAAAGCGCCATTGTGCAGCAGGTTTTTTTGGATAAAGAATTTTTGTACTTTGACGTCATCTGTCTAAAAGAAAACAAAGACCTGGTATTGGACGCACTGAGAAACAAAAATATGAACCCCATCTCCTTTGGGGACTATCAAGATACACCGGCCAACACATTGGCGGCATTGGAGCAGGAAAAACAGCGTCTTCTGCAAAAGGAAGCACAATTAAAAGAAAAGGTGATTTCTTTTGTGCCGCAGCAAGCACAGCTGGAGCTGTGGCATGACAGCTGCATCATCCGCCGGGACCGGGCAGCGGCTTACAGCGATTTGTTGGTGACTAAGACCGCCTTCTATTTCGACGGCTGGATGCCCTTTGATGCGGAAGAAGAAGTGCGCAAAGTGTTGGACGAAAACAAATGTTATTATGAAATTGCAGCACCGAAAGAAGACGAAGAACATCCGGTGCTGTTAAGACAAAAGGGATTGGCAGAGCCGTTCCAGGTGATCACCGACCTTTACAGCACCCCATCGGTGCGGGATTTGGATCCTACGCCATTTTTGGCGCCGTTTTATTTCATTTTCTTTGGGCTGATGCTTTCTGATACGGCCTATGGTCTGATTTTAAGCGTCGCCTGCTTTATCATCAAAAAGAAGTTCCGGCTGGAAGGCATGATGAAACAGTTGATTACCATGTTTTTCTACTGCGGCATCTCCACTGCCTTTTGGGGCATCTTGTTTGGCGGCTATTTTGGCAATGCCATCTCTGTCGTTGCAAGCACGTTCTTCCATTCGGACTTCACCCTTTCGCCGGTATGGTTTGATCCGGTGTCCGATCCGATGACACTGCTGGTGTTTTCGCTGATTTTGGGTGCCATTCATCTGTTTGCCGGGATGGGGCTGCAGGCGTATCAGCTGATTCGCCATGGCCAGGTGCTGGATGCCGTCTTTGACATCTTTTTGTGGTATCTGCTGCTCATTGGGCTGGTGCTTTTTGGCGTTGGCGGCAATGTGACAGCGGCCGTATCGTCCATTGGCAAATGGATGGCCATTGTGGGTGCCGTGGGCATTTTGTTTACCGGCGGACGCAGCAAAAAGGGGATCATTGGCAAGCTCATCGGCGGCCTTGGCTCTTTGTATGGCATCACCAGTTATCTTTCCGACGTGCTGTCTTATTCTCGTTTGCTGGCCCTGGGCCTTGCAACGGGGATTGTGGCGCAGGTCATCAACACCTTGGGCTCTTTGGCCGGAGGCGGCGTGGTGGGCGCCCTTGTGATGCTGGTTGTTTTTGTGGTGGGACATGTCTTTAACATGGCGATTAACGTCATGGGTTCCTTTGTACACGCCAGCCGGTTGCAGTATGTGGAATTTTTTGGAAAGTTCTTTGAAGGCGGTGGACGCGTTTTTCGTCCTTTCCGCAGAAATACAAAATATGTAGAGATTGTGAAGGAGGAAAAGTAAATGGAAGTATTGAGTGGACCTTTCTTGGCATTATTTGGAGCTTCTTTGGCAGCATTGTTGGCCGGTATTGGCAGCGCCGTTGGCATTGGCATTGCAGGACGTGCGGCAGCCGGCGTGGTATCGGAAGATCCCAATAAATTTGGGCAGGTGCTGGTGTTGCAGGCTCTGCCTGGCACACAGGGGATTTATGGGCTTTTGATTGCCTTCATTGTAATGTTGAAAGTTGGCCTTTTGGGCGGCGGTCTGCTGGATCTGACCATGGCCCAGGGTACCTATATTTTTGCAGCAACACTGCCCGTTGGCTTTGTTGGCCTGATTTCTGCCATTGCCCAGGGCAAAGCAGCAGCAGCCGGCATCATGCTGGTTGGCAAACGCCCCAGTGAACTGGCAAAAGGCATGACCTTTGCCGCCATGGTAGAAACATATGCCGTGCTGGCATTGCTGGTTTCCTTCCTGATGCTCAACAGCATCGCTCTGTAAAAACAGCAAAATACAGAAAGGAAAGGAGGGGCAGCATTTCCAATGAGTGATACAAAACAACTGGAACAAGGACGCCAAATCCAAGAAAAGATTCTCTCTGATGCAAAGGCAGAAGCCGATGCCATCTTGGCCAAAGGCCAGGCAGAAGCCAAAGCCATCTTGGAAGCGGCGCGTCAAAAGGCCCAAAAAGAAACGGAAAAAACCATGGCACTTTATGCGACAGAAGCACAAAAGGCCAAAAGCAAAGAGATTTCTGCTGCCGATATGCAGGCCAAAAAACAGGTGCTTGCCAAAAAGCAGCAGCTCATTGAAGAAGTGATGCAGGAAGCCAAGGAAAAACTCCACAGCCTTTCCGAGACGGAATATAAAGTGGTGTTGATTGGCATGCTGGATCAGGCGCAGGTGGCCGAAGGGGCCGAACTGATTTTTTCGGAACAAGATAAAGCAGCCTTTGGGGCAGACATTGCCTCCCGCGGTTACACCATCAGCGAAGAAACAAGAGAGCTGGATGGCGGTTTTGTGGTAAAAGAAGGCGACATTGAATATAACTATTCCTTTTCCTCCATTTTGACGGTGGAAAAAGAACAGCTGGAACAAACGGCAGCGCAAATTCTGTTTTTCTAACGGGCAAAGGAGGGGTTGGAACAGATGTCCAAAAACAAAATGTATCCATACGCCGTGGCCCGGGTGCGTATGCTGGAACGCAGCTTGCTCACCGAAAAGCAGTATCACCAGATGGTGGAAGCAAAGGGTATGCCAGAGGTGCTGAAGCTGCTGACAGAGGCAGGCTACGGCGCCAATTTGACAGAACAAAACATTTCCCAGGTGTTGGCAGCCCGGCAGAAAAAAGCTTATGACGACATCGCCGAGCTGGCCGAAGGCCAAAGCTTTTTGGATGTTTTTCTGCTCAAAAACGATTATCATAACCTGAAAGTGCTGCTCAAAGAAGAGGTGTCGGGCGTAGACGGCTCGGCCTATCTGGTGGGCGGCGGCACGGTGGATGTGGAAGTGATGCGGCAGGCCTTTGCATCCAAAACCATGGATGCCATACCGCCTTCCTTTGTGGAAGATGTGCAGCAGGCCAGGGAGATGTATGCCAAAACGGCCAGCGGCCAGATGATTGATATTGTGCTGGACCAGGCTGCCTTTGCCGCCATGGCAAAAAAAGCAAAAGAAAGCCATCATCCCTTTGTGGAAGGCTATTTGACCCGGCTGGCCAATTTGACTAACCTCAAAAGCTTCTTTCGGGTAAAGGCAATGAAAAAACCCTTTGAACTGCTGCGAGATGTGTTTGTGCCGGGAGGCGATTTGGAACTGGCAGCATTTCAGGCTGCCTTTGGCAATGAAGATGCCATCGGCGCATGGAAAGGCACGCCTTATCAGACCTTGGCAGAGGAGCTCCGCCTTGGCTATACCGCCTTTGAAAAAGCCTGCGACAACGCATTGATGGATTATATGAAAGAGGCCAAGTATGCGGCATTGACCATGGAGCCGTTGGTTGCCTACTTGTACGCTGTGGAAACGGAAGTAAAAACAGTGCGCATTATTTTA
This sequence comes from uncultured Clostridia bacterium, assembly GCA_944381455.1. Classification (GTDB taxonomy): domain Bacteria; phylum Bacillota; class Clostridia; order Lachnospirales; family Anaerotignaceae; genus Neoanaerotignum. The sequence goes on from CALWLF010000081.1 coordinate 11,428, forward strand.
AACGGGAAAACCAATGGCATGGACGCTGCTGTGATGAAAGAAAGATTGAGGGATGCTTATGTATAAGGTAGGAGTCATTGGTGACAAAGACAGCGTCATGGGCTTCCTGGCCTTGGGGATTGATATCTTCCCCGTCTATGAGGCAGATGAAATCAAAAAAACCCTGCATAAGCTGGCAGAAGAAGAATATGCCATCATCTATATCACCGAACAGGCAAGCCTTTTGGCGCAGGATGCCATCCAAAAATATAAGGACAACACCCTGCCGGCCATCATTGTCGTTCCGGGGATTACAGGCAGCATGGGTCTTGGTTTGAACGCTGTGCGAGAGTCGGCCAAACGGGCGACAGGTATGGATTTGTTGTTTAACGAAAACGATTAAATAGAGAATAGGGTGGTGAGAAAACAATGAATACAGGCACAATCGTGAAAGTGTCGGGGCCGCTGGTCATTGCAGAAGGCATGCGAGATGCCAATATGTTTGACGTGGTGCGCGTGTCCGACAAGCACTTGATTGGTGAAATCATCGAAATGCACGGCGACCGTGCATCCATCCAGGTTTATGAAGAAACCAGCGGTTTGGGCCCCGGAGAAGAAGTGGTCTCCACCGGGCGCCCCATGTCCGTTGAACTGGGCCCTGGGCTCATTTCCACCATTTACGATGGAATCCAGCGTCCGCTGGAACAATTATACGCCAAAAGCGGCGACAACATCCAAAGAGGCGTGGAAGTGCCTTCTTTGGACCGGGAGAAAAAATGGCTTTTTGAGCCACGGGTCAAAGTGGGCGACACCGTCAAAGGCGGCGACATCATTGGCGTGGTACAAGAAACGCCGGTGGTGGAATGCCGGATTATGGTGCCGCCAAAGCTGAATGGTACGGTAAAAGTCATCAAAGCCGGTGAATTTACTGTAGAAGAAGAAATTTGTGTGGTGACCAACGAAAAAGGCGTGGATGTGACCATCCCGATGATGCAAAAATGGCCCGTACGAAAAGAGCGCCCGTATCAGGCAAAGGTAAGCCCCGATAGCCTGCTCATCACAGGCCAGCGTGTCATCGACACCTTCTTCCCCATCACCAAAGGCGGTGTGGCCGCCATCCCAGGACCTTTTGGCAGCGGCAAAACCGTAACCCAGCATCAGCTGGCCAAGTGGGCCGACGCCGACATCGTAGTGTATATCGGCTGCGGCGAACGCGGCAACGAAATGACCGACGTATTGCTGGAATTTCCAGAACTGAAAGATCCTCGTACCGGCGAAAGCTTGATGCAGCGGACGGTGCTGATTGCCAACACCTCCGATATGCCCGTAGCCGCCCGAGAAGCTTCCATTTATACCGGCATCACCATTGCCGAATATTTCCGCGATATGGGCTATAGCGTAGCCTTGATGGCAGACTCCACCAGTCGCTGGGCCGAAGCCCTGCGTGAAATGAGCGGTCGTCTGGAAGAAATGCCCGGTGAAGAAGGTTACCCTGCTTATCTGGGCAGCCGCTTGGCCCAGTTCTATGAACGGGCCGGCCGTGTGGAATGCTTGGGCAGCGACGACCGTGTGGGCACGTTGACGGCCATCGGCGCCGTATCGCCTCCCGGCGGCGATACCTCCGAACCTGTCAGCCAGGCCACACTGCGTATCGTCAAAGTGTTCTGGGGCCTGGATGCGTCCCTGGCTTATAAACGGCACTTCCCAGCTATCAACTGGCTGACCAGCTATTCTTTGTACCAGGATAAGATTGACCGCTGGGCCGATGCAAACGTGGATGAAGCATTCTCCGAACAGCGGGCGACGGCCATGCGTCTGCTGCAAACGGAAGCAGAATTGCAGGAAATCGTGCAGTTGGTCGGCGTGGACTCTCTGTCTCCTGGCGACCGGTTGATTTTGGAAGTATCCCGTTCCATCCGGGAAGACTTTTTGCATCAAAACTCCTTCCACGAAGTGGATACCTATACGTCCCTGCATAAACAATTTAGAATGCTGGGATTGATTTTGGAATATTACGAAGCAGCAGGTGAAGCCATCAAAGCCGGCGTTTCCATCAACAAACTGACGAAAATGCCTGTCATCGAACGGATTGGCCGTGCCAAATACACGGAAGAAAAAGACGTGGATGCTGTCTTTGATGAAATTTCGGCAGCCATCCATGCCGAAGTGAAAGACTTGATTGCAAGGGAGGCGGAAGAAGAATGATTAAAGAATATCGATCCATTCAGGAAGTCGCCGGCCCCTTGATGCTGGTTGGCGGCGTGGAAGGCGTCAAATATGACGAATTGGGCGAAATTGAGTTGGTCAACGGCGAAATCCGCCGCTGCAAAGTGCTGGAAGTCAACGGCGATACGGCTTTGGTGCAGTTATTTGAAAGCTCCACCGGGATCAACTTGTCCGACAGCAAAGTGCGCTTTTTGGGCAAAAGCTTGGATTTTGGCGTTTCGCCAGACATCCTGGGCCGTGTCTTTAACGGCATGGGACAGCCCATTGACGGCGGCCCCGATATTATCCCGGAAAAACGGCTGGATATCAACGGCGCCCCCATCAACCCGGCTGCCCGGGACTATCCGTCGGAATTTATCCAAACCGGCGTTTCGGCCATTGACGGCTTGAACACGCTGGTGCGCGGCCAAAAGCTGCCCATCTTCTCGGCCTCCGGTCTGCCCCATGCAAACCTGGCCGTACAGATTGCCCGTCAGGCAAAGGTATTGGGCACCGACAGCAAGTTTGCCGTTGTCTTTGCCGCCGTCGGCATCACCTTTGAAGATGCGGAATTTTTCATCAGCGACTTTAAAGAAACCGGCGCCATCGACCGCTCGGTGGTGTTTGTAAACCTGGCCAACGACCCGGCCGTAGAACGTATCTGTACGCCTCGTATGGCTTTGACGGCTGCGGAATACTTGGCTTTCGAACAAAATATGCACGTGCTGGTTATCATCACCGATATCACCAACTATGCCGAAGCCTTGCGTGAAATTTCTGCCGCCAAAAAAGAAGTGCCAGGCCGCCGCGGTTATCCCGGCTACCTGTACACCGACTTGGCCACCATGTATGAACGGGCCGGCAAGCACCGGGGCATTGATGGTTCCATCACCATGATCCCCATCTTGACCATGCCCGAAGATGATAAAACCCACCCAATTCCCGACTTGACCGGCTATATCACCGAAGGCCAGATCATCTTGAGCCGTGACCTTTACAAAAAAGGGTTGCAGCCGCCCATTGACGTACTGCCTTCCTTGAGCCGTTTGAAAGACAAAGGCATTGGCAAAGGCAAAACAAGAGAAGACCATGCCGATACCATGAACCAGCTTTTTGCCGCCTATTCCCGCGGGAAAGACGCCAAGGAATTGATGGCCATTTTGGGTGAATCGGCCCTGACAGAAATTGATCTGCTTTATGCCAAGTTTGCCGACGAGTTTGAAAAGGAATACGTTTCCCAAGGCTTCCAGACCGACCGGACCATTGAACAGACACTGGAAATCGGTTGGAAATTGCTGAATATTCTGCCTCGCAGCGAGCTGAAACGTGTGCGGGATGAATATTTGGACAAATATCTGCCGAAGGAGTGATTGCCGTGGCAAGATTAAACGTAAACCCCACCCGTATGGAAATGACCAATCTGAAAAAGCAGCTGAAAACGGCCAGCAGAGGGCATAAACTGCTCAAAGACAAGCTGGACGAGCTGATGAAACAGTTTTTGGAGCTGGTCAAAGAAAACAAACGGCTGAGAATGGAGGCAGAATCTGCCCTGGAAGAAGCCTATCGCAGTTTTCTCATCGCCCGTGGCGTCATGAGCGAAGAATGGATGGGCGAGGCGCTGATGATGCCAAGACAAAAGATTGCCGTGGGCGTGGGAACCAAAAACATCATGAGCGTGGATGTGCCGAAGTTTCAGTTCAAGGCAGAAGGCGGCCAAGGCGAAATTTATCCCTATGGCCTGGCCTTTACTTCCGGTGAGCTGGACAGCGCCACAGAAGCTTTTTCCCGGGCCATGGAACCGCTGCTGCTGTTGGCAGAAAGTGAAAAAACCACCCAGCTGCTGGCCCAGGAAATTGAAAAAACAAGACGCCGCGTCAACGCGCTGGAAAATGTGATGATTCCCAACTATCAGGAAACCATCAAATATATTGCTCAGAAATTGGAAGAAAATGATCGTGCCAATACCACACGCTTGATGAAAGTGAAAGATTTGATTGCACAGCGTGCCATCGAAGAAAAACGCAAACGGGATGAGGCCGCCTTCCAAAAAGAAGTGGGCTAATGGAATACAAAACGCCGTTACAGAAGAAATCATTCTGTAACGGCGTTTTTTTGTGCAAAGAAAACTTGTTTCGGCGCAGCTTCTTAAGAAAATAAAGAGAATTTCTTCTAAAGGCTGCTATTGCAATTTCCAAGAAGAAAAGGAGAAAACAAAAATAATGGTTTCTTCTTGGAAATTACTTTTTTTCTCTTTTTTTTACACATATTTCCCCTTTCTTCATACTCTGTTACCAAGGAGGGAAACCTTCTATTGACCAGAGGGGGTGAGGCTTTGATTTCCATTAGTTTATGCATGATTGTGAAAAATGAAGAGGAGGTGCTGGATCGTTGTTTAAAAAGCGTTGGGCCGGTGGCCGATGAGATGATCATTTTGGATACCGGTTCCACCGACCGCACCAAAGAAATTGCACGGCGATTTACCGATAAAGTCTATGACTTTACCTGGCAGGGTGATTTTGCTGCTGCCAGAAACGCCGCTTTTTTGAAAGCCACCAAAGAATTTTGGCTCTGGCTGGATGCCGATGATGTGCTGCCAAAGGAAGAGCAGGAAAAACTGCTGGCATTAAAAAAGCGGTTGACCAGTTTGGATGCCGATGTGGTGATGATGCAGTATGCCACCAGTTTTGATGAGGAAGGAAAGCCGACCTTTCAATTCCGGCGGGAGCGGCTCATCAAAAATATCCACCGTCCTGTCTGGCAGGGCCGGGTGCATGAGGTGATTGCGCCTTTTGGCAAGGTGCTGCAAGAAGACATCACGGTGTATCACAAAAAACTTCATGTGGCCGATCCCGACCGAAATTTGAATATTTACCGGGATATGGAGGCAAAAGGCCAGACGTTTTCTGCCAGGGAACGATATTATTTTGGCCGGGAGCTGTTTTACCACCACCTTTGGCAAGAGGCAGCGGCACAGCTGGAAACGTTTTTGCAGCAAAAGGATGGATGGCTGCCGGACCGGCTGGAAGCCTGCCGCCTGCGCGCGGCCGCCTTTGATGCACTGGGTGAAGAGGAACAGGCGCTGGATGCCCTGCTGGAAGGGCTGAAGCTTTCGGTGCCCAGGGGAGAGCTGTGCTGTGCGCTGGGGTATCATTTTTTGCAGCAAAACCGTTTGGAGGAAGCCATTTTTTGGTATGAGGCGGCCTTTCGGGCCAAATTAGACAAAAATTTTGGCGGATTTGTCCAGGAAGAGTGTTATCACTATCTGCCGGCCATCCAGCTTTGCCTTTGCCATGACCGGCAGGGCAACTGGAAAGAAGCCCAAAAGTGGAACGATGTGGCCAAATCCTTCCGCCCCCAATCGGATGCAGTGAAATGGAATGAAGCCTATTTTGCAAAAAAAAGAAAAGAGGAGGAAACAGTATGTATTGTTACGGAGTAAGAAGCAATGCCAATCGCTGCGGCTGCCAAGGCGGCTGTCAAAACAACTGCGGCAGTAACTGCCAAAACGGGTGCAATTCCTGCTGCGGCGCCACCTGCTGGTGCCAAGGCCCCACCGGTCCCACCGGCCCAACGGGTGCACCAGGGTTAAATGGTCCCCAGGGCCCCACCGGCCCAACGGGCGCCACCGGTCCCCAAGGCCCTCAAGGTCTGCAAGGACCTATCGGCCCCACCGGCCCAACGGGTGCCACCGGTGCTACCGGCCCAACGGGTGCCACCGGCGCCACAGGGGAAGGGCTGGATACGGCAACGGCATTTAGCCCCTTTGCCTTCTATTCGGCCGGCGACTTTGTGTATTATAACGGCAGTTTGTATCGGGCCGACATCAATAACCCCAGCGGTATCCCCGGCACATCGCCAGATTATACGCTGATTACGGCCGTTGGCCCAACGGGTGCCACAGGCCCGACTGGTCCCACCGGCCCAACGGGTGCCACAGGCGCAACTGGGATGACGTGTTTTGCACACAACGTTGACAAAAGGATGGTGTCCCTCTACAATAAAAGGACAGTTGAGAAAGGATTGGGATGATATGACAGAAGAAATCAGACCTGTGCAGCTGTCGCTGCAGGAGATCATACCAGCAGACAACAAAAGACCGCCCCAAACCGACGCCCTGCCTCAAATGGTGGCGCCGTTATTGCATTGGTTTGAGGGACATGCCAGAATTTTGCCCTGGCGAAACGAGCCGACGGGATACCGGGTGTGGGTGTCGGAGATCATGCTGCAGCAAACGAGGGTGGAGGCGGTAAAACCGTATTTCCAACGGTTTTTAGAGGCGCTGCCCACCATCCAATGCTTGGCAGAGGCGGAGGAACAGACACTTTTAAAGCTGTGGGAAGGGCTGGGCTATTATAACCGGGTGCGCAATATGCAAAAATGCGCCCAGGTGGTGATGGAACAGTATGGCGGAGAACTGCCGGCCGATTATGAGGCGCTGCTGCAGCTGCCCGGTATCGGCCCCTATACGGCAGGGGCCATTGCCTCCATTGCCTATGGGCTGCCGGTGCCGGCGGTGGATGGCAATGTGCTGCGTGTCATCACCCGTTTGACGGCCAATGGCGGCGATATCATGAAACAATCGGTGAAAAACGAGATTACAAAACAGGTGCAGGAAATTTTACCCCATCCCATGACGGGGGCCTTTAATCAGGCGCTGATGGAGCTGGGGGCCACCGTTTGTCTGCCCAATGGGGCGCCTTTGTGCGACCAGTGCCCTGTCTCGGCCCAGTGCGCCGCTTTTCGGGAAAACACCATGCTGCAATACCCGGTGAAGGCGGCCAAAAAGCCGCGCCGGGTGGAACAGCGGCTGGTGTTTTTGATCCATCATCAGGGCAAAATTGCTTTGCAAAAGCGGCCTTCCACCGGGCTTTTGGCCGATTTATGGGAGTTTCCCCAAAAAGAAGGAAACATTGCCCAGGCCCAGGCGTTTCTGGAGGCATGGGGCATGGAGGCAAAGGCAGTGCCCTTGCTGACGGCAAAACATATATTTACCCACATTGAATGGCACATGACCGGCTTTTGGGTGGAGGCGAAGGAGGCTGTGCCGGTTTTTCAATGGGTGACGCCACGGCAGCTGAAGCAGGACTACCCGCTGCCTTCCGCTTTCGCCGCCTTTGAAAAAGAATTGTTCCGCCGGTTTTGAAGGAGAAAGCGGCGGCATATACTGGAAAAAAACAAAGAAGGCGATGCGATGAAAAAGGGCAAACGAAAAACCACGGAAAAACCCGTGGTTTTCTTTTATGTTGGGACAGAAACAAAAACAGAAGGGAAAAAAGAAAATGGAGGGAAACGGCAATGACGGGGCGCATTTGGCGTGCGGCGCTCTATGTCCGTCTTTCCAAAGAGGACGGCCGAAGCGAAAGCCTCAGCATCCAAAACCAAATTGCCTGCCTGCGCCAATATGTGGAGAAGCAGCCAGACTTGTTGGAATCTGGCGTTTATGCCGACGACGGCATCAGCGGCGTGCATATGGACCGGCCGGCCTTTCGGCAGATGCAGCTGGATTTAGAGCAGGGCAGAGTGGACTGCGTGCTGGTGAAGGACCTGTCGCGGCTGTCGAGAAATTACATTGAAGCAGGCCAGTATTTGGAAGAATGGTTTGTGCAGCATCAAGTCCGATTTATTTCTTTGGAGCTGCCCTTTTATGACAGCCTGCAGGAGCCTTGGGGGATGCAGAGTGTCCTGGTGCCGCTGCAAAATATCATCAACGATGATTTCTGCCGCCAGACATCGTTAAAAATTCGCAGTGTGCTGCGTTCCAAAGAGCAGCAGGGGTTGTTTATTGGAGCGTTTGCCCCTTATGGATACAAAAAAAGCCCATCCGACGGCCATCGCCTGGAGGTGGATGAGGAGGCGGCAGAAGTGGTGCGCTGGCTGTTTTATGAATATGGCGTGGGGCAAAAAACCATGGCCGCTTTGGCTGCGGAGCTGAATGAGGCCCATATCCCAAGCCCTTCTGCCTATAAGCGGCAGCAGGGGCTCCCCTTTGTTTCTCCTGCGGCATCTCAGGCAGAGGGAAAATGGACGGCAGGCACCATTGGCCATCTGCTGCATCAGCCTGTGTACTGCGGCCATATGGTCCAGGGAAAAACGAGGAGAAAAAGCTATAAGGTCCGAAGCCAGATGCGGCTGCCGCAAAAAGAGTGGATTTGGGTGGCCCATACCCATCCGGCCATTGTGGAGGCACAGTTATTTGAGCTGGTGCAGCAAAAACACGCCAGATGTTCTGCGGAAAAACAGGGCAGGGAGCATCTGCTGGGCGGGCTGGTGTTCTGCGGTTTATGCGGCAGGAAAATGACCACCAAATCGGCCCGGGGCAAGGGGTATTTTGTATGCCCGGCCAGGCGCAACGGTCTTTGTGACGGCCAGACGGCAGCAGAAGATTGGATGGAAGAAGCAGTGATAGAGCAGGTAAAGACGTTGGAGGAAGCATGTCCGAAGGAAAGGAGCAAGCCACAGCTACAGCGGCAGGAGCAGCTCTTGGATACCATCTACTGGGAGTATGTGACAGGAGCGCTTTCCAAGGAGCAGTATCTGCGGCTAAAAGAGCGGTGGGAACGAACCCAAGAAGAAACGAAGGTTGCTAGAGAACCTTCTTTTGAGCGGATGCAGCTGGCAGAGGCGGTGGAAAAGATTGTGGTGCTGGAAGAGGAAATCCAAGTCTATCTGCGTCTTCCTCCGCCTGCCGGTGCGCAAAACAAGTAAGCGCAACGGGTGCCACAGGCGCAACCGGCGAAACAGGCGCAACAGGCCCAACAGGCCCAACTGGCCCAACAGGAGCCACCGGTGCTGCAGGCATTGCCGGTGAAAAAGGTGCCACCGGTGAAACGGGCGCCACAGGTGCCACGGGCGAAAAAGGCGACACCGGCGATATCGGAGCCACTGGCCCAACGGGAGCCACCGGTGAAACGGGAGCCACCGGCCCAACGGGTGCTACTGGTGCCACCGGCGCAACCGGCGCCACAGGTGCAACTGGCGAAAAAGGTGATACAGGCGACACCGGTGCCACCGGCGCCACTGGGGAAGCGCCTCCGTTAAGCGCTTTGTTTGCAACCAATACAGGGGAACAAGATGCAGGCGGCAGTGGTGGCGCATTGACCTTTGCCACCAATGAATTGCTGGAAGGCAGCGATATCACCCATACCCCATCGACTACTGATGTGACTTTAGTGAATGCGGGCACCTATCAAATTTTGTATTTTACCGATGCATCCGACTCCCAGAGCTCTTCTGCAACGGTAAGCTGCCAATTGCAAAACAATGGCTCAGAAATTGAGGGAACCACATCCACCTGCTATATCGCCTCTACTGGAAATAAACAGCATCTTTCCGGCGGTGCCATTGTGCAGGCCAGCGGCGGTGAAGTCATTACGCTGTATGCCACCGATAATCAAGGGAAGTTCTCCAACACCACCATTTTGGTGCATCGTCTGGCATAAAAAAAGAGCCCCTTTTGGGGCTCTTGGGGCAAGGCAGCCCTAAAGTTGTGAGGGGGGCTGCAGCAACCGGAAACAGAGGGCAGGCAAGAAGCTTCTTGCCTGTCCTTTTCATGCAAAAAGATGGTTAATGAAGGGGAGAAAGGGGCAAAAAAGCAGTTTTCACCGTTTGCCAAAGGGCTTTTGTTCCGCAATAAAAGCATACATACCGCTCCACATAGGGACGCAGGAACGAAATATATTTGCCCATGGTAAAGGCGCAAAGCACGGTGCCGATGCCGACACCGATGAGCCGGTGCAGCACGGCAAAAGAAAGCAGCAGCGTAAAAGTCAGGCATAGTAAATCAAAACCGGTTTTCACTTTTCCATAAGAAATGCCCAGCAAAGCCGATAAATCCCGCGGGAAGGTATCGGTGGGGATGATAGGTAAGCCGCACAAGTTTCCGATGCAGATGCCAAAGCCAATGAGCAAAAAGCCCAGCAAAAAATAAAGTGTGTGAAAGAAAAAACCATCAGGCAGCGCCAGCACCCAAATCTCATGCACATCAATCATTTTGCCAAAGCCAACCCCAACCAAAAACGAAACCAGATACACCGGCTGCACTCTGCGGGAGAGCACCAGCAAAAGCACCACCAGTGCCGTTTGAAAGAGATAGTTCCATGTGCCAAAGCTAAGAAAGTCAAAGGCTTGGCTGCAAACATAGGGAACAGAAGAAATGGAAGAGATGCCAAAGCCGCTTTTAGTCATAAACGTGACACCAAGGCTGTTGATGACGATGATCAGCAAGAGCGCCAGCTCGCCAGGCAGTTTTTTTTGTTCCATTTTTCGCTTCCCCCGTTCTATTTATATCTTGGCGCTATTATAAAACAAAATTTCCATAAATACAAATGCAAAATTATTTCAAAATCCATAGATAAAATCAATGGATTGTGGTAAGCTGAAAAAAAGGAGGAGAAGGGATGAATTTATATCATTTGCAATATTTTACAGTGCTTGCAAAACTGGAGCATTATGGAAAGGCGGCGGCTCAGCTGAATATTTCCCAGCCCAGCTTGAGCCATGCCATGGCGGCATTGGAAGAGGAGCTGGGGGTGCCGCTGTTTGAAAAGATGGGGCGCAACATTCGTTTGAATCAAAATGGAAAATTGTTTTACCGTTCGGTGGAGGAGACGTTACAGAGTTTAGAAATTGGTGTGCGGCAGATGGAAGATGTGAAAGAAGGGGGCGGGAGACTGCGGGTGGGATGCACCAGGCCGCTGGGCATTGAGCTGGTGCCTCATTTGCTGCATGATTTTTTGCAGTCGCCGGAAGGGCGCAATATTACGGTGCAGGTCCATACTGGCTTTTCCAGTGACCTTTCCAACCAGCTGCTGTCAGGAGAGTTTGATATCATTTTTTGTGCGGAGAATGAAAATCTGGATGCCTTGAAAAAATATACGTTATTTGTGGAGCCGTTTTATGTGGTGGTCAATGAGCAGCACCCGCTGGCCAAGCAAAGTGCAGTTTTTTTGGAGGAAGCCCTAGCCTATCCTTATGTGGGCTTTGCCCCGGAGAGCAGCCTCCATGGCACCTTTCGCCATTTGTTTGAAAAAATGGGCTTGGAGCCAAAGACGCTGATGGAAATTGAAGAGGACCAGGTGATTGCGGGGATGGTGGCCAATGGATTTGGGATGGCCATACTGCCCCATTTATACGTCAACTGGCAGCTGCCGTTAAAGGAATTAGCTATTTTGAATGAGGGATGGCGCCGGGAGATCTATGTGGCAGTGCGCAAAGAAGGGTATGTATCAAAGGCGGCCAGACGGTTTTATCATTACTGCACCAAAAGAACGTATGAAAATGGCAGGGTGAAAGAAGAAACCAGAACAGAGGCATCAACCAGCCTTTTCGAGCAGGGGTAAAAGGCCATTTTTTTGACAAATAAAAATAGCAGGAATCTCTTGTTTTTCCAAGAGTCCTGCTATTTTTGCGTTCTTATTCAGCAGCGCCAATGAGTGACGATCCGCGTTTATTGGCATCTGGCTGAAAATGAAGGCTTATCGTTTGAAAACGGCGCCTTCCATGGCAGAAGAAACCATTTTGCTGTACCGGTCCAGATAGCTGCCTGGTTTGACAGGAGGCTTGTGTGGTTCCCAGCCCACTTTTCTGGCTTCGATTTCTTCTTCGCTGACGTTCAAAGTCACCGTACCGGCTTCAATGTCAATGGAGATGGAGTCTCCGTCTTTGACAAAGGCAATCAAGCCGCCTTCTGCTGCTTCGGGAGAAACGTGGCCGATGGCTGCGCCGCGGGTGGCGCCGGAGAAACGGCCGTCGGTGATCAAAGCCACCGAGGAGCCCAAGCCCATGCCGATGATGGCAGAAGTTGGAGTGAGCATTTCTCTCATGCCAGGGCCGCCTTTGGGGCCTTCATAACGGATGACAACCACATCGCCCGGTTTGATTTCGCCGCCATAGATGGCTGCAACGGCTGGCTCTTCCTGGTCAAAAACACGGGCAGGGCCGGTGTGGCGCATCATTTCTGGCACAACGCCTGCTTTTTTACATACGGCGCCGCCTTCGCAAAGGTTGCCATAGAGGATTTTTAACCCGCCGGTTTGAGAGTAGGCCGTTTCTTTGGTCCGCACCACGTCGTCATCGGTGACACGGGCAGTGGCAATGTTTTCAAATACGTTCTTGCCGGTGACCGTTAAGTTGTCTTCCAGCAGGCCGTATTCTTTGAGCCGGCTCATTAACCCGCCAATGCCGCCTGCGGCGTCCAAATCGGCAGGATAGTGGGGGCCGGATGGTTTCAGTTTTACCAAGTGCGGCGTGATGGCTGCAATGCGTTCCACTTCGTCGAAGCTGAAAGGAATGCCGGCTTCTTTGCAGATGGCAGCCAGGTGCAGCATGGTGTTGGAGCTGCCGCCGATGGCCATGTCCACAATCAGCGCATTGTGCACGGCTTTTTCATTCAAAATCTGTTTGGCGGTGATGCCTTTTTCCAACAGTTCCATGATTTTCATACCGGTGCGTTTGGCAATCATCAGCTTGCGGCTGCTGGTGGCAGCGGCCGTTGCGCCAGGCAGGCACATACCCAAGGCTTCCGTCAAAAAGTTCATGGAGTTGGCCGTACCCAGCAGGTTACAAGCGCCGCAGCCGGGCAGGGCGTTTTGTTCCAGCTCGGACAGTTCTTCCGGCGTCATAATGCCCCGCTGTACCTGGCCGCTGGCTTCCATCAAGTCGGTATAGCCGGCTTTTTGGCCTTTGAAAGAGCCGGTGGCCATCACGCCGCCGCTGACGATGATGGTGGGCAGATCCAGTCTGGCTGCTGCAATGAGCATCCCCGGGGTGATTTTGTCACAGTCGGTGATCATGACCATGGCGTCATAGCTGTGGCCGTTCATCATACATTCCACGCTGTCGGCAATCAGTTCGCGGCTGGCCAGCGGGTAATGCATGCCGTAGTTGCCCTGGGCAATGCCGTCGCAGATGCCGATGGTGGGAAATTCGATGGGTGTGCCGCCGGCAGCAATGATGCCTTCTTTGACGGCCCGGGCAATGGTGTCCAGATGGCGGTGGCCCGGCATGGACTCGTTTTGAGAGTTAATCACGCCGATGATTGGTTTTTCCAAATCTTCTGGCAGAAGGCCCATGGAGTAGTAGAGGGCTCTATGGGTGGCTCGTTCCAAGCCTTTGGTGGTGATGTGGCTTCTCATAAAAAGATTCCCCCTTTGCAAGATATGGTTTGATAGATTCTTTTTCATACATTACTTTCAATATATCATAGAAAAAGAGAAAAAGAAAGGGCAAAAATGTTTTGAAATCAAACATAAAAGAGAAAAAACTGCACAAAAAATTCAATTAAATTTGACATTTTAAAATAAACTAAAAAAATGTTTATAATTAGTACAATAAAACGGCTGCCAGAACCTCTTGCAGTTTGCATGGCTTTTTCGTATACTGAACAGAGGAACCATTGGAAAAAGAAGGAGGTATGGAAAGATGAAAATTGGTACGGCAATTCCAACCAAATATTATGAACTGGCGGCCCAGATGGGCTATGACTATGTGGAATTTCCCGGGGTGGAGCTTTGCAAGCTGACAGAAGAAGAAGTGGCGGCGCTGGAAGAGAGAGTGAAAAAGACAGGGCTCAGGGTGCTGGGTATGAACAGCTACTGCGACGAGTCTGTGGTGGTGGCAAACGACGGTTTCTCGGAAGAAGTGACCAGGGCCTATGCCAAAAAAATGGCCGATATCGCTGCCCGCCTTGGTATGAAAGATGTGGGCATTGGGGCGCCCAAGGCCAGAATGCTGCCGGAAGGATACCCCATGGAACAAGCCGATGCCCATGCCAAACGGTTTTTGGAAATCACCAATGAAGAAATGAAGGCCAGAGGCGTTGGGCTGCTCTTTGAAGCAGTCCACAAGGATTATTGCGACTACTGCAATTATTCCGAACACTGCAAAGCCATGGTGGAAGCCATTGGCGACGACAATTTGTGGATGGTGCTGGATTTTTATAATATGGATGTGATGGGCGAAGATTTGCTCCATTTTGACCAATACATGCCCTGGGTGCGCCATTTCCATATCAACCACCGAGGCCCCAATAACGACCGGCAATATATCCTGCCAGAGGACGAGCCATTTTTGAAAGACTTGAAAGAAAGCTTTGCCCGGGTGGGTTATGACGGCACCATCACCATTGAAGCCGATGCCCGGTATTTTGAGGAATACGGCAAAGAAGGCTTGTCCATCATGCAAAAGTGGATGAACGGCTGATGCTGCTTTTGTCTGACACGTTGCGGTATCACAGGGAAAGAAAAAGAATTTGTTTCGGAAAGAAATGAGATAGGAACATCCAAAAAGAATAGAAGATATGTAAGCTCTTCGTAATCATACGAAGGGCTTTCTTTTTGCAAAGAAGAGATTAAAACAGGAGATCTTCGGCTGCCAGGGCCGCGCGTAAGGTTTCGATGGCCTTTTTTTCAATGCGGCTGATATAAGAACGGGAAATGCCCAAGGCATCGGCCACCTCCCGCTGGGGCCGTTCTTCGCCGCCGTCAAGGCCATAGCGGAGGATGAGCACCTGCTTTTCCCGCGGGGGCAGGGTGTTGAGAAAAACAGAAAGGGCTTGCAGCTGGCATTGTTTTTCCAGCGCGTCGCTGAAGGGAGTTTCCTGCTGGGCCAAGGTGTCCAGCACGGTCACTTCGTTTCCGTCCTTATCCCGGGTGATGGGTTCTTGCAGAGAAATATCGCTTCGGTGTTTTTTTCGGGAGCGAAAATGCATCAAAAGCTCATTTTCGATGCAGCGGGCCGCATAGGTGGCCAGCCGCGTGCTTTTATCGGGATGAAAGGAGAGGACGGCTTTCATCAGGCCGATGGTGCCGATGGAGATAAAATCTTCGGCATCGTTTCCGGCGGCATACTTTTTGACGATGTGGGCCACCAGGCGCAGGTTGTGCTCCACCAAAGTGTCTCTGGCCGCCACATCCCCGGCACGCATCCGCGCAAGACAATCCTGCTCTTCTTGGGGAGAAAGGGGTTTGGGAAAGGAACTGGTGCCGGTACAGGCAAAAACGGGGTAAGCTTCCACATAAACGGACATGATGCACCTCCGAAACGCTCAGCATAACATCAATATATGCAGCCGGAACAAAAAGGTGCGTTTTTTTGGAAAAAAGGACAAATGCCGCCTCGTACAAAACGAGACGGCAGGGAAAGACGGGATTACAATAAACCGCAGGCAGCAAAGGCCCCTTCCAAATCGGCAATGATATCTTCCGCATTTTCCAGACCAATGGAAAAACGGAAAAAGCCGGAGCGGAAAATTTCTGGATAGTACTGCATTTTGGGGCTGTCGGACTGGGTATAGACCATCAAGCTTTCCAAATCGCCCAAAGAAACGGCATGGGAAATCAGATGCAATGCCGACAAAAATTTGGTGTGGGTTGCTTCATCGCCTTTGATGTCAAAGGAGAGCATACCGGAATAGCCATTTGGCATCAGCGCTTTGGCCCGTTCGTGCTGGGGGTGGCTTTTGAGGCCCGGATAGTAGACAAACCGCACGGCAGGGCTTTTAGAAAGATAGGTGGCAACGGCCATGGCGTTTTCGCAATACTGTTTCATCCGCAGCGGCAGTGTGGCAAGGCCGCGGGCGATGAGATAGGCCGTCATGGGGTTTAAAATGCCGCCGAAATTGACCATGGCCTGTTCTTTGATTTTCGTAATCAGCTCTTTTTTGCCCA
>CALWLF010000082.1 GCA_944381455.1 uncultured Clostridia bacterium
CTATATTCCTTGCAGTTGGCAGACCGCAATCTCATTATAGTGAAAAGGAGTTTTTTCTTCTACCTCAACGCCAAAAGGCTCTTTTGAACCACGCGTCTAACGCGTGGTTTTCTTTATACAAAAAAGCCCGCAGATTGTTTCTGCGGGCAGGAAGCATCCTTTCCTTATTCAAATAAGGTAGAAACGGCAGTTCCTTCATGGATACGTTTGATGGCTTCGGAGAAGATTTTATCTACGCTCAGTTCCACCAGTTTATCAATTTTCTTTTCTTCTGGCAAATTGATGGTGTTCAAAACCACCAATTCCTGGATGGCAGAGTTTGTGATGCGTTCCAAAGCAGGGCCGGAAAGCACGGCATGGGTGCAGCAGGCATCCACTTCGATGGCGCCTCTTTCTTTGAGGGCATTGGCTGCGTTGGTGATGGTGCCGGCAGTGTCAATCATATCGTCCACCAAAATCACCCGTTTGCCTTCCACGTTACCGATGATGTTCATAATTTCCGACACATTGGCTTTTGGACGGCGTTTGTCAATGATGGCCAGAGGAATATCCAGCTTCGTTGCAAACTGTCTTACCCGGCCTACGCTGCCCAGGTCCGGAGATACAGCCACAAACTCATCCAAATGATCGCCATATTTTTCTTTATAGTAGTTGGTCAACAATGGCATCCCCACCAGATGGTCCAAAGGAATGTCAAAGAAGCCCTGAATCTGTGCACAGTGCAAATCCATGGTCAGCACCCGGTCGGCCCCGGCCGTGGTGATCAGGTTTGCCACCAGTTTGGCACTGATTGGATCTCTGGCTCTTGCTTTTCTATCTTGTCTTGCATAACCATAGTAAGGAATTACCGCAGTGATGCGTCCGGCAGAAGCACGTCTCATGGCATCAATCAAAATCAACAGTTCCATCAAGTTATCGTTCACCGGAAAAGAGGTGGACTGGATGATAAATACGTCGGCGCCACGGATGGTTTCATCGATTTTTACCGAAATTTCCCCATCGCTGAAATGGGATACTTCAGAGTTGCCCAGTTCCAGGCCCAGGTTTTTTGCAATGGCAGCTGCCAATTCTCTGTTGGCGTTACAAGAGAAGATTTTGATATTGCTTCTTCCTGTATACATCATAAGTGCGTTCCTCCCTAAGCATATGAATCTTTTGGGGTTTCTGCCGCGCAGATACCCACACTACATATCTATGTTACACCTGCCTTCGGTAAAATTCAAGTAAAAATCTGATTTTTTTTACTTTTTCGACCATCCCTCCAGATTGGTCTGCCGGTTTCTGGCCACAGCCAAAGCCTTTGGCGGTACGTCTTTGGTGATGGTGGAGCCGGCGGCCACATAACTGCCTTCTTTTAATGTCACAGGCGCCACTAAGTTGGCATTGCAGCCGATGAACACATTGTCCTCAATGGTGGTACGGTATTTTTTCTTGCCGTCATAGTTGACGGTGACAGTGCCGCAGCCAAAGTTGATGTTTTGGCCCACATCGCTGTCGCCCACATAGGTCAGATGGGAAATTTTGGTGCCGTCTCCAATGACAGAGTTTTTCACTTCCACAAAATCGCCCACTTTGATATGGTCGCCAATGCGGCAGTTGGGGCGGATATAGGCATAAGGGCCCACTTTGGTGAAGCTGCCCACCGTCGATTCCATGGCCGTGGTAAACTGCATGGTGGTCTCATCGCCCACAGTCATATCTGTCAGACGGGTACAAGGGCCGATTTGGCAGTTTTCTCCAATGACCGTATGGCCTTCCAACAGCGTCTGGGGATAAATCACCGTGTCCATGCCGATGGTCACCGTATCGGCAATATAGGTGGTATCTGGATCCAAAATGGTGACGCCTTCGTTCATCCAATGGTCATTGACCCGCGCTTGCAGCACCTGCTGCACCTGGGCCAGCTGCTTTCTGGTGTTTACACCCAGAAACTGGCGGCTGTCATCTGCCACCATGGCATCCACATTTTTTCCTTCTGCCTTTAAAACGGCCAAAGTATCCGGCAGATAATATTCGCCCTGGGCATTGTTGTTATTGATTTTTTCCAGCGCTTCTTTCAGACTTTCCCCATCAAAGCAGTAGATGCCGCTGTTGATTTCTTTGATCTGCCGTTGGGCTTCGGAGGCGTCTTTGTGTTCCACATTTTTGACAAACTGGCCTGCTTCATCCCGCACAATGCGTCCATAGCCGTCGGGCTGGTCCACCAGGGCAGAAATGATGGAAACGGCATTTTGATTGCGCTCATGAAAATCCATCAAAGCCAACAGCGTTTCCTTTTCCAATAACGGCGTATCGCCATATAAGATCACCACATCTTTGCCTGGTTCCAAAAAACTTTCTGCCTGCATCACGGCGTGGCCGGTGCCTTTTTGTTCCTGCTGCAAAAAGAAAGTCACGCCGCTTTCTTTTAATGCCTCTTGCACCTGTTCGGCCTGATGGCCCACAATGACTGCAATGTCGTTCATCCCGGCATCCTTTGCCACATCGACCACACGCTGCACCATGCTCTTTCCCATCACTTCATGCAGCACCTTTGCTTTTTTCGATTTCATTCTGCTGCCTTCTCCGGCGGCCAGAATAATCGCTTTTCTCTCTTTCATCCTCAAACGCTCCTTTATGGGTTTCAGATTTCTCTTTCTACTCCTATCCTTTGCCTATTTTCTCACGAAACCCCCGTTTTTTCAACACCAAACTACTGTTTTCCCCGAAAATGGAAAAATTATATTTACCTTTCGCATAAAAAAAGCTAAAATAGAAATAAGTAAGGTTGAAAGGAGGTTTTTCTTATGGAAAGACTGACCATTATCAAAGGTGATATTGTAAAAATGAAAACCGATGCCATCGTCAATGCAGCCAACACTTCTTTGCTGGGCGGCGGCGGTGTGGACGGCGCCATTCATCGTGCTGCTGGAGAAGAACTGCTGGCTGAATGTGAAACCTTGGGCGGCTGTGCCACCGGGCAGGCAAAAATCACAAACGGCTATCGTCTGCCAGCCAAATACGTCATCCATACCCCAGGGCCCATCTGGCGCGGCGGCGAACGCGGCGAAGCCGAGCTTTTGGCCAGCTGCTATCGTTCCTGTTTTGCCCTGGCACTGGAACATCATCTTTCTTCCATCGCCTTTCCCTCCATCAGCACTGGTGTCTACCGCTTCCCCCTAGAAGAGGCTGCGCAGATTGCCATCCGGGAAATGGCCGCCTTTTTGCGCCAAAATCCATCCTTTCAAAAAGTGGTGATGGTTTGCTATGACGATACTGCTTTGAAAGCCTATAAGGCGGCTTATAAAAAACAGCTGGGCCAGGAAGAACAAGAAAAACAGGAAGAAAAAGCCACGGCTGAAAAAGAAAAGATGGAAAAAACAGAAAAAACCAAACCGGCCAAACAAAAAAAATCACCGCTGCATTTTTTCCGCAGCAAGAAAAAATCTTCCGCCGAAGAATAAGTAATTTTTTTACGCCTGTTTTTTTGTCCCCATCTTGCTTCCTTGTTGTGCACCATGCAAAAGCCTTGTAAATAAAGTTATGCACAAAGTTATCCACTTTATCCACAATCTTATGTGCACCAGACTGTGGATATGTGGGACAAAAAAAGCAGAAATTTTCTTTCTTTTTTCTTTTTTCCCCATGGAAAAAAACATTTTCTCTCACCAAAAAGAAGGATTTTCCCTTTTTTCGTAGAATACATACAGTAAGAAACAACGGCAACACTTGTTTTTGGCTAAACTTTCATAAGTTTAAATATAGCAAACAGGCGCCAAGCCGCCTGCGGGAGGAGTTGTTATTATGATCTATACTGTAAAAGGCAAAAACATCACATTGGGCGACCGTACCAAAGAAAAAGTGGAAAACAAATTAAACCGTATTGCAAAGCTTTTCCCAGAAACTGCACCTGCTACCGTAAAAATTTCTTCCGAAAAACTGGACTATATCATTGAAGTCACCATCCCCCTGGACAAGCGCCTGGTTCGCGCTGAAGTAACCAACCAGGATATGATGGCTGCCTTGGATAAAGCTGTGGATATCATCGAAAATCAAGTGATCCGCCACAAAGGCCGCATGAGAAGCAAAGTACGTCAAAACATTGCCTTTAAGGCAGAATATGAAGCCATCCCAGTGATGGAAGAACAGCTGCCAGAAGAAGATGATGCCATCATCATCGAAAAGAACAAACACTTCGAACTGCGCCCCATGGATGTGGAAGAAGCTGCCATGCAGATGGAACTGCTGGGCCACAATTTCTTTGTTTTCTTGAACATGGAAACGGAAGCCATCAACGTGGTTTATAAACGGAAAAATGGCACCTATGGTTTGATTGAACCAGAAACAAAATAAGACCTATGTTAGCCGGGCCTGATGGCCCGGCTTTTGTTTCCCCATCAAAAGGCGCAGCCGGTGTTTTGGCGCAGCTTCCTGAGAAAACAAAAACAGCTGCAATCCTTACATACAAAGGATTGCAGCTGTTTTATTCTTGGAAAACGGCTTTCCCGTTTTTTCTTACGCCCGCATAATCTGTTTGAATTCTTCTGCCGACAATTCTCTTGTAATGCGGCCTTGTTCCATCATCAGCACCCGGTCCGATACGTCCCGCACAAATTTCTCGTCATGGCTGATAATCAGCACCCCGATGCCGTCTTTTTTGGCCAAGTCCTTGATGATATTGACCATTTCCACCACCAGCGCCGAATCCAGCGCCGCCGTTGGTTCATCAAAACAAAGCAGTTTGGGATTGGTGACGCAGCTGCGGGCAATGGCCACCCGCTGCTTTTGTCCGCCGCTTAGCTCGTTTGGCTTGTTGTTGATTTTATCCCCCAGCCCCAGCCGTTCCAGCATGGCCACAGCCGCCTCGTTGGCCTCGGTCTTTGGGATTTTATACACATCCGTCAGCGCCAACGTCACATTTTCCAGCACCGTCAAATGGGGAAAGAGATGATAGGCCTGAAACACCATCCCCAGCTCTCGCCGAATCTGGGCCAGTTCTTTTTTTGTGGCATGGGTGCAGACGCCGTTTTCTGTCTTGCAGACAAATCGGCCATGGATGGTGATGGTGCCTTTATCGCATTTTTCCAGCCCCATCACACAACGCACCGCCGTCGTTTTCCCGGCGCCGCTTTGGCCCACCAGCGATACCACTTCTCCCTGGTTGACAGAAAAACTGATGTCATTGAGCACCACCGTATCTCGAAAGGCCTTGAACAAATTGTTTGCCTCCAACAGCATCTTTGTCACTCCTCATAATTGACTTTCTTTTCGATTTCGTTAAACACCTTCGTAATCACATAGGTCAGCACCAGATAAATGACACCGGCCAATACATAGGGCACCAAAGAACCGGTGGAATTGGCCACCCCTTTGGCATATTTTAAAATATCGTTCTGTCCAACGGCATAAACCAAAGAAGTATCTTTGACCAGCGTAATCACTTCGTTGCCAATGGATGGCAGCGTCCGCTTGATCACCTGGGGCAAAATGATTTTCATATTGATCTGCCAGGAAGAAAAGCCAAGGATTTCGGCCGACTCCCGCTGTCCCTTTTCAATGGACTGAATCCCAGAACGGATGATTTCACCAAAATAAGCGGCATAATTGAGCACAAAGGCGATCAAAATGGAATCAAACCGGTCAAAGGCAATGCCAATGGAGGGCAGACCGAAAAACACCAGCATGATTTGCAGCAACAACGGCGTGCCCCGCAAAATCCAGATATAGATTTCCGTGATTTTCCGCACCACCGGCACCTTGGAAAGACGCAAAATGGCCACCACAATCCCCAGGGGGAACGATAAAATCAACGACAGAGCAAACACACCCAGCGTCATGCCCAAACCGTCTAAAATCTGCATCAATATCCCAAACATATCCACTCAAAACCTTTCTGATCGAGAAAAAAGAGCCGCCACTGCGGGCGGCTATCGTTGATGGAGCAACCAATTTCATTATTCGGCGTTATTGAAGAAAATGTCTTCGCCAAACCATTTTTCAGAAATTTCTGCACCGGTACCGTTGTCTTTGAGTTCCTGGAAGGCATCGGAGATGGCATCTGCCAAAGCCGTATCTTCTTTTCTTGCGCCAACGCCATACTGTTCATCGCCCAAGTCTTCTTCCAGCATATAGTAAGCCGTATCCGGATGGTTTTGTACATAGAAAGCCAGCAACACCACATCGCCTACCACGGCATCGGCGCGGCCTGCTTCCATATCCCGCAGACATTCGTCATAGGTGCCAAAGGTCACCAGTTCACCCAGAGAATTATAAAATTCCTCATTGGCTTTGATGGCCGATTCGCCGCTGCTGTTGACCTGGGTGGCAACCGTTTTGCCTGCCAAATCTGCCAAAGTTTCAATGCCGGCTCCATCCATGGTCAGCACCACCTGGGCATTATCCAAATATGGTTTGGAAAAAGCCATGATTTCTTCCCGTTCTGGTGTGATGGTAAAGCCGTTCCAAAGCAAATCCACATTGCCGTTATTCAGTTCCGATTCTTTGGTATCCCAGTTGATGGGCTGAAATTCCACAGGAATGCCCAACACTTCGCTGACTGCATTGGCCAGGTCAATATCAAAGCCAATCAGTTCATTGTTTTCATCCCGATAGCCCATGGGGGCAAAGGTGTCATCCAAGCCAATGATCAGCTTGTCATACCCCAAATCACTGGTTGTATCCTCTTCTGTTTCCTCGGCAGCTTCTTCTGTTGCCGTTTCTTCTGTGGTTTCTTCCGTCGTTTCTGCCGCAGCCTGTTCCGTTTCTCCATTGCTGGAAGAACAGCCGGTCAATGCGCCAAAGGCCATCGAAGCAGCCAAAGAAAGTGCTACCCATTTTTTCATATTACATATCCTCCCTTGTGTTTGTTTCAGTCAAAGATGAGAAATCTGGCCAACGGCCAGATAACACAGTATCATAGTAAAGCATTAGAGTGTTTTTGTCAACCCCTCCCCCACACTTTCTGCCAGGGATGATCGATAAAATTGCCTAAAACACCTTGACGTTGGCAGGAAAAAACCGTAGAATAAATGAAGTATAAACATATCCATGCCTCCGTAGTTAAATGGATATAACAAGCCCCTCCTAAGGGTTAGTTGTGAGTTCGATTCTCGCCGGGGGTGTAGCAGCCGGGCACCGGGTTGGTTTTCCAATCTTGTGCCCGGTTTCTTTTTAAAACAACAGCAATAACACCGCCACCACCAGGGCCAGCACGCCGCCCAGGCGGTTTACCATCAACGCTTCTTCCGATGGTTTGGCATCTTGAAACCGCCAGCCATACTGTAAATACCACATGGCATCTGGCTTTGCCGTATGCAGTCCCCCTACAATCAAAAGCAGCAAGATCAGCACCACATTTTTTTCCTTGGCCGGTTTCCTGCCTTCTGTCAGCACATCTTGCAAATCCCATCCGGAAGCATACTTGGTTTCGTCATAGTCCTCACTCCAGCCGCCAGATCCCATGTTGGCCCTCTGTTCCCACCAATAGGTGGAACCATCGGGATACATAATCTCCAGCCGGTATCCATTGGATTTGGAAAAAAAGGTAAACTGATACGTTTCTTTTCCGTCAGAAACGGTGCCTTGTTCCATATCAATGGTATAGACAACGCCGTCTTTTTCCACCGTATATGGCCCAGATTCTGCCCTTTGGCAGCCTGCCAAAAAGGCCAAGCAAATCAGCAGTGCAAGTACTGTTCCCATCCATCCTTTTTTCATGGCATACCCTCCGTTTCCTCTTTTTCCCATCGTAACATAAAAAACCTCCCCTGCCAACGGCTTTCTTTGTCTTGACCAAGCCGGCTGGCTTGCTATAATGAAAGAAAGAAACCGTAACAAAGGAGGTTCTTATGACAAAAATTGCAATCCTCTCCGACACCCACGGCCTGCTGCGCCCCCAGGTGCTGGAAGCCGTTTCCTGCTGCGATTTGATTTTCCATGGCGGCGACATCAACCGGCCGGATATGTTAGAAACTTTAGAAACTTATGCACCCCTTCATGTGGTGCGGGGCAATAACGACAAAGAATGGGCCGAGCACCTGCCAAAAACCAAACTGGTCACGGTGGAGGGACTGCGCTTTTTTCTGGTCCACAACAAAAAAGATGTGCCCAAACCATTGACTGGTGTGGATATCGTCGTCTTTGGCCATTCCCACAAGTATACCGAAGAAACAAAAGACGGCATCCTTTGGCTAAACCCTGGCAGCTGCGGCAGGCGCCGCTTTGACCAGGCCATCACCTTTGCCCTTTTGACCGTTGACGGCACATCCTTCACCATCGAAAAAGTCCAGTTGGAACACGAACCGAAAAAGGAGACACCATGAGCGACTATATCACCACCTACACCGGCGTCCATCTCTGCCCCACCGCCCCCGATCCCCAGCTGCTGCGCATTGAGGATGTGGCCCATGCCCTCTCCCTGCTTTGCCGGGGCAACGGCCATGTGAAAACCTTTTTTTCTGTGGGACAGCATTGTCTCTTTTGCGCCAAAGAAGCCCTGGCCCGAGGCTATGGCCGGGAAGTTGCCCTGGCCTGTCTGCTCCACGATGCCAGCGAGGCCTATCTGTCCGACGTTCCCCGGCCCTTTAAAAACAGCCTGCCCCAATACCGTCTATTGGAAGGAAAGATGCTGGATGCCATCTACACCAAGTTTTTGGGGCGCCTGCTGACAAGAGAAGAAGCAGCGCAGGTAAAAGAAATTGACGATGATTTTTTGTATTATGATCTGCTCCATCTCCTAAACGAGCCGTCTTCTCGTCCGGCGCCCAAAATCTGCATCTCTTTTTCTTACGATGTAGTACCCTTTGGGGAAGTGGAACAAAGCTATCTTTCCTTGTTTGCCCAATTACAAAAGGAGGAATGAACCATGCGCATCTTAATGCTGGGCAACAGCTTCACCTTCACCAACGACCTGCCTGCCCTTTTGGCTGAGCGTACCGGGGCCGAAGTCGTTGGCCACACCAGAGGCGGCGCCAGGCTTTCGGAACAGTTAAACCCAGAAACCAAGATGGGTGCCAAAACTTTGGACGCTCTCACAAAAGAGCACTGGGATTATGTGGTGTTACAAGAAATGAGTAACGCCCCTTTGAAAACAAAGGAGCGGTTTTTGGAAAGCGTCTCTCGCTTGTGCGAAAAAGCCCGTCTGTGCGGTGCCACACCCGTTTTGTATGCCACCTGGGCCTATCAGCCCCAAAGCGAAAAACTGGCCGAAAGCGGCTTTTCCTATGAAGAAATGAGCCGGGGCCTTGCCCTAGCCTATGGGGAAGCGGCAGAAAAAAACCAGGCCCTGCTGGCCCCTGTGGGCGATGCCTTTTTCCAGGAAAACCAAAAGACCAACTTATATGCCTTAGACGGCTTTCATCCCAATTTGGCCGGCTCTCTTTTGGCCGCCGATGTATTGGCAAAAACCATTTTAGAGGACGCGGCAAAATAAATCCCATAAAAAAACGCATGGCTCTGCCCATTGGCATCCATGCGTTTTTCTTTTTTTCAGCGGCTTATCGGAACATCCCCTGCCGTTTGGGGAATACAAAACTGAACACAGCGCCCAGTACAAATCCAAAGACTGCCGGAACCACCCATCCTAGGCCCATACCATAAAATGGCAGGTATAACAACAACGATTGCCCAATGCCAAACTGGGACAATATGCTGATGATGGCCGTAAAGAGCACACACCAAAAATAGCTCAAATACAGTCGTTTGATGAAACGATGGAAAATCCCCATCAAAATCAGCACAATGGCCACCGGGTATATGATGCCTAAAATTGGCACCGAGACTTTTAAAATCGTATCCAGCCCGGCAATGGAGATGAAAAAGCTGATGATGGCAAACACGCCAACCCAGGCCGGCACGCTCAGTTTCGGCCATTGGGAATGAAAATAGGTGCCGCAGCAGCTCAGTAAGCCAATACAGGTATTGAGGCAGGCAATGAAAAACACACCGCCCAAAATAGCCGTACCCACCGGCCCAAACTGCAAATTGGACAACTGGGCCAATACTTGTGTGCCGTCGGTGGCCTCTGGGAATTTTGCCCCGCCCATGGCCCCAATGTGGGTCAAAGAAGCATAGACCAAAAGCAAAAAGGCGCCGGCAATCCATCCGGCCCGGATGGTGGCCGATACCACGCTTTTTTCTTCTCTCACCCCGCGGTTTTCAATGTTTTCTGCAATGACAATGCCAAAGTTTAAAGCTGCAATGGCATCCATCGTCTGATACCCGTCAATAAAGCCTTGGGGCAGCGGCGTCTGCGCATAAACGCCCAAAGCCTCGCCATATTCTCCCGGCGGATGCAATAGACAAGCCACCACGATGGCAAAAATCAGCAGCAGCAACAGCGGCCCCGTAATCCGCCCCAGCACCGCCGAAATTTTTTCCGGCTTTAAAGCCACCAAAAATGCAATCACAAAAAACACCAGTGCATATACCACCCGCAGCCAAAGGGCAGAACCGGCAAAGGGTGCCACCGCCATGGAAAACGATGTGGATGCCGTTCTGGGGATGGCCAAACAAGGTCCGATGGATAAATAAATCAACAGCGTAAACACAAAGGCAAACCTTGGCCCAACCCGGCCCGAAAGCTGAGGCAGCCCGCCAGAAAGGGCCACTGCCAATACCCCAAGCACCGGAAGCCCAATGGCGCTCAATGCAAACCCCACAAACGCCTGCCAGGTGTTCGTGCCGGCCTGTGCGCCCAAAAAGGGTGGGAAAATCAAATTCCCGGCGCCAAAAAACATGGAAAACAACGTAATCCCCACCAATAGGGTGCTCTTTCGATCCAATTTATTCACTCTATTTTCCTCCTGTCCTTGTTCCATCCTTTTCTTCTTTTGCCACAACCTTATGATTCATAAAAAACTTCTTTTTCTTGCATGTTTTTTCTTACAATCTGCTCATTTTCCCGAACCAAATTCACCCATTCATTGCGGTGTTTTTGATATTGCTCCATCAACCGCTCCAAATCCTGGTTGGAAAAGGAAATCTGACTTTGCAAAGTTGCCCCTGAAGCGCAGGAAGCAAAAAACAGCCGGATCGTTGCCAAAAACCGATTTTGTTCTTCCGGCAGCACAGCGCCTGTCACTGCATCATAGGCAATTTGTTCTGCCTCCGAAAAACAATACCAAGCCGTCACCAAAAGCCGTTTGCAAAGATCACCTCTGGGATTTGGCAGCGTCATGGCATAGTCCATGGCCTGGCGGTAAATCATATGAAACTGGTTTAATAAACCGCCCAGCTGGGCTTCTTGCCCATAGCCCAGCCATTTGCTTTGCACTGCCGCCCAATAGGACGCCTGAATTTGAGAAAGCGCCTGCAGGTTAAAGGCAAACTGTTTTTCTTTCGTGACAGGAAAACAAAACCCGTTAACCAAAAGCACCAAGAAAATGGCCAATAACAAATACCCAATCCGTAGCCACGGCAGCGTGTCATAGGGCATGGAAAGACTTGCCATGGTCAAAGCATATCCTGTTGAAAAAATGGGCTGCACCCATTCTCCCGGCGTCGAGCAATACATCAGCGAGATCATCAAAAATGCAAATACGGCCTGCCAAAGGGTTGTACCCAAAAAAGGATCTACACAAGTCACCAGCACACATCCGATCACCGTTCCCACCGGCCGTGTCATCATTCTGTGGGTGCATTCTTCAAAACTGGGCTGTAACAGCAAAAACGCATGCATCGGCAGCCAGTACATGTGATTATTCTGGAAGATGACATTAACCGAAAAAGTAATGACCAAAATCACCGCCAGCCGCAGCGCAAACCGTTTTTCAAACTGATTGTGACTCATCCGCCTGCGTAAATGATTCCAAAGCTCCCGCCTGTGGCGGCGATCCCAAAAGGGAATCGTCTCCTGCCCAGTTTCAAACTGCCAAAACAGCTGCATCATCTGCAAAACACTGCGCACATAAATACAAAGCCGTCCTGTTGGCAGCTGCATCTGTGCCAAAAATGCCTTGGCCTCATCAGAAGAAAACCCTTGCGTATCGCAGCTTTGTTGCAAAAAAACAGCCAATTTCTCCAGCTGCCCCACAGCCTGTCACTGTCCCTTGTCCTCCTTCCAAGCAGGATCCGCAATCAAATAACAGCTGCGCTGAAACAACAACGCCAAAATATCATATTGTTTTCTTTTGTTTCCACCCGTTTTCACCCAGCTGCCCGTTTGGTAA
The DNA here is from genome assembly GCA_944381455.1 of uncultured Clostridia bacterium. GTDB lineage: Bacteria > Bacillota > Clostridia > Lachnospirales > Anaerotignaceae > Neoanaerotignum. Next base: position 12,147 of record CALWLF010000082.1, read on the forward strand.
GCCAGACGGTGATACGTTTCCTCCAGCGTGAAACATTCTTTCAGCAGCGCCTTGCTCTTTTCCCCTTGGGCCATTTTTTTCAGCAGCGCCACCAGATCCGCAAGCCCCCGTTCTTTGGGCAGCGGGGATGACGTGCCCAGCTTCCTTTTCTGCACCAAAAAAAGCGCCGCCATGCACACAGCCCAACAGACAACAACGACTGCCAGCTGTTCTGGCAAATTTTCTGCCGGGCGCATCTGATGAAACACAAACATCATTGCTGCGGCAAAATAACCCTTTGGCGCAAACTGAGAAGAGCCAAAAAACACCAATACCATCGGCACCAGCCCATTAAGCAGCACACACCAGAACAAATTTTGCACTGCCAAATGGGAAAGCGCCACCAAAACAAGGCTTTCTCCCAGCAAAAACACGGCGGAACCCACCGTATTGTTTCGGCTGCGCCGCACTTGAAACAGCGTGGTAAAAACAGATACCGTCAAGCAATAAGTAATCCCAAACCGAAAAACCACCAAAAAAAACAGCACCAAAAAAAAGCCAATCACCGGCCAGGCCGATTGCCACTTTCTTTTCCAATGCTGTATCAGTCGGTTTCCCGTCTCTCCCATTGCCTTCACCCATTCTTTCCCCGCTGTCCACCAACCATTCTTCTTTATTGTAACAAAGGCAGCCGATGTTTGCAATCGACTGCCCAGAAAAAATCCTTTTTCTTAACCATAAATCATTAACATACCAACCATGATTCCCAAAATGACAGAAAATGCCGGCAGCTTGCTGCGATAAAGCAGCACAGCCTGAGGCACAATTTCACCAAACACCACATACAACATGGCGCCGCTGGCAAAACAAAGGCTGAAAGCCAGCCCAACAGGCCCTAAATCGCCCACCAGATATCCCAAAAAAGCGCCAAGAACCGTAGGCGCACCGCTGGCAGCCGTCACAAAAACTGCCCTTGCTTTTGTCATGCCGCCGCCAATGAGCGGCACCGAAACAGCCATCCCCTCCGGGATGTTATGTAATCCAATTAACACAGCCAACATCCACGCCGAGCCTGTCAAAGTTCCACCCGCATTGGCAAAAGACGCCCCAATGGTCATCCCCTCCGGCACATTGTGCAGTGCAATGGCACAGGCCATCACCACCCCGGCCAAAAACAATTTCCAGCCTCTGTCGTTTTTCTTTTTGTGCGCCTGATAATGGTCACTGTGGATCAGCTCGTCCAACGCATCTGCCGTTTTGGGATGGGCGCCGTCAATATGGGCCACCTCCGGATTGGCCCGCCGGTCAATCCAGGCATTGAGCAAAAACACCAATCCAATGCCAACCCAAACGCTGAGAAAAATCATCCATAACGATACACCCGTTTCAACGGCACTCAACAACAAATCAAAACAGACAATACTGAGCATCACTCCTGATGCAAAACTGAGCAATAAACTGACGGCACGGTTTGAATCCTTTTGCAGCAATGCACCAATCAGCCCGCCAATGCCGGTGCCGCCAATGCCGGAAATGGCAGTGCTGCATAATAAAATTCCAAATTGTTCCATTTTCCCTCGCTCCTTTTTCCTTGTTCCAAATGATTATACGCCATTTAGTTAGTCTTGACAACCTGAAAAGTCAAAAAAAGGAAGCAAAAGAAAAAACTGCCCCGCTGAAAGCGGGGCAGCAAAACTTTTTGGCTTATTTCTTTTCTTCAAACCAATCAATCATATTGTCATTTTCATCAAAAGGCATTTCATAAGGTTCCGAGATGATTTCCACATCGTCCCGGTCGATGATATCGGGAATGAGGCTTTCAGAAATTTCGATTTCGTCCAGATGCAGCGTATCGGGGATACGGGCAATTCTGGCTTTGTTGTAATCAATTTTGCGGCAGGTGCGGATGGCCAGCAGCAGTGCTTCCTTGTCATTATTTTGGTATACCGGGATTTTGCCGCCATCGATCATGGTGTTGGTGCCAAGGTTAACCCAAGTGCTTTCCCAGTCCACCGTCTCCAGACAACGGCGGGTGGTCACATCGGCCAGGCCCAGCCCGCAGGCATTGTGGTGGCTTTCTTCTGTCAGGCCGCGGATAAACAGTTTTTGGGTATGGAAATCGTCTTCGAATCCTGGCATAAAGCTGCGGCCGGTGACGTTGGGATCTTGTCCTTCGCCGCTGATATTTTTGCCGATTTTATCTACAATCAGCACGTCAATGTTGTCAAATTTCAGTTTTGCCAGTCTGTTTCTGGCAATTTCCAGCAGTTCGTGGTCTTTTTCCACGATTTTGTCTTTTTCCATCACATCAATTTCGCTGATCTCATCATAGGCGTTTTGCACCAGGCCCACGCCAAAAACCACATTCATCTTTTCCAAAAATTCCTTGGCCACAATGGGGATCCGTACAGCAAAGGTGTCAAAGCCCTGCATATGGAACCAGGAAGCGCCTTTATGCTTGGCCAGACCAATGGCAATCATTTTCAAGAGACCGCTTTCATGTTCCCCTTTGAAATCGGTATGGGGTTTCACTTTGTTTAACAGCACAATGCCGTCAGCTTCGGCGGCATATTTATCACAATAAATGGGCGTGCCGTCTGGCATTTCGCCAATCAAAACCGTATCCATCGAAGCCAAAATGGGCACACCCATGGCTTCTTCTGTGATGCCATAGCCATTGATGACTTCCAGCTGGCCTTCTACGGTGCCGCCGCCGTGGCTGCCCATGGCAGGCACAATAAATGGCTCGGCGCCCCAGGCTTTCAAGCGGTCGCAAATGGTACGGGTGATCATATCAATATGGGGAATTCCGCGGCTTCCGGCAGTGATGGCAATGCGTTTGCCCGCCAGGTCCTGTTTGTTGGAAAGGGCATCCAGTTTCGTTTCCAGGACGCCTTTGATATCTTCGATTTTATCGCTGGGGTATTTTTGGCGGATTTTTACCATTTTGGGAATTTGAATGCCTTCCATCCCTTCCACTTTGAAGTGAATTTCTGGAAACGTAATAAACCTCATGCTCATCTCTCCTTTGGCTTTGATATGAAAGATACGGTCTTATTTCTGGATAGTAATTTTATTACGCATAAATATATACTCCAGTAATATATCTCCATTGTAGAGCATTTTCTTCCATCTGTCCAGAAAAATTTCGCACAAAAAACGGATTCTATTTTCGCCCACCTTGCCCATGCCCTCGTCCCAGGCGCCATTTTTGCCAGCCCACTGCCGCCAGCAAAGTGCCCCAGGCCAAAAAGCAAGAGGCATAATAGCTAAAAAAGCGATAAGCCAGTAACAGCGCCAGTGCCATGGGCTCTCCCACCAGGGGAGAAAACAGCATCGTAAAAATCACTTCCACACTGGCCACACCGCCTGGCGTTGGAATCACGCCGGCTAACGCCATGGTCAGCGCCGTAAAGGCGATTCCTTCGCCCAGGGAAAAAGGCCGCCCCTCCTGCATGCTGCACAGCGCCAAATAGGGCATGACATACCAAAACAGCACTTTCAAACAAGCAAAGAAAAAAGCCAAACCCACCGCCGTTTTGTTTTTAAGCAATGTTCTTGTCTGGCTGGATAACCGCCCCAGCCGCTCTTCCAGCTCATCGGCTGCCTTTTGGATCTTTCTGCGGGGCAGACGGCGCAAAAAGGCCAGCAAAAGCCTATGGCCTCTTTGCCAAAGACAAAGGGCAAATAGCCCCGCCACAATCAGCACCGTAACGCCATAACCGATCCATAAATAAACTGTACTTTCTCCAAATACTGCCTGCACCTGTGCTCCATAACAAAAAAAGCCTATGCCGGCCACCGCAGCCACTGCCGTTTTATGAAGCCCATAGTTGATGCTGGCCATACCGGCACTCCATTCCACCGGCAATCCCTGCCGCGTCAAATCATACACCAATGCCGGCGCCGTTGCCATGCCAAAACTGGGAGCCCGGACGGCGCCCATATAAAACCCGGCCATTATTCCATTGCGGAAAGTAAAAGTTTCTTTCTGGCTTTTGGCCAAAACCGTCAGTCCCATTCCTTCCACAGCCATATAGCCCAGGCTGCAAATGCAAAGCATGCCTATGGTCTTTGGCTCAAGCTTTGCCAATAACGCGGCCACCTCTGCACCATGTTCCCCCATCAGCTGCCAAAGCACAAGGCCCGTCATCAGGACGAATATCATGGAAAGACCTATTGTTTTTTTCCATTCCCGTTTCATCTGCTGCACCTTCTTTGGGATGGTTTCTTTGGTTTGAGATACGAAAAAGAGGGAAAAAGGTTTTTGGTTTTCCAATCTTTAGCACAAAAAAAGACGTCTTTGTGTGTTATGTTCTCACAAAGGCGTCTTTGCTATTCCCTCTATTCTTTAGGCAAAAGCAGCGACAGATGGGTCTCAAAGACAATCCCATCGTTACGGTCATAAGGTGCTTTGATGGTATCGGCAATGGAGGAAGTAATCAGCTTGGTGGCAAGTGAGACAGCATCTAATAAAGACATGCCCCGCAGTATGCCGCCGCAAAGCACCGAGGCCAGCAAATCCCCTGTGCCAGAAAAACTGCCGCCGTGGGCCGTCGTTTTTATCACCGACCACTGGCCGCCTTCCAAAAGCAGGTTGTAAAACCATTCTTCCGTTTCCCCCGTGGCCTGATACCGAATGCCGGTAATGACCACCTGCTTGGTGGTTTCGCTTAACAGTTGCCGCCCCAAAGCAGCAATCTCTTCCAAATACTGGGGCGAGTGCTTTTTGGCCACCAGGGCCTCATAATCGGCACCAGTCAAAAAACAACATTCCGTCAGATTTGGCGTCAGCAGGGTGGCTTTTTTCGTCAGTCTCCCAATGGCATCACAAAGGTCGTCGTCGAAATTGGGGTACCGCACGCCGTCATCGCCCATGATGGGATCCACCAGCAAAAAGGTGTCCTTTTTGCAAAACACCTCCAAAAACCGCTCAATTTCTTCCACCTGGCTCACTTCTGCCAAAAATCCAGTATAAATCCCATCAAAGGAAAAGCCCAGTTTTTCCCACATTCTGGTAAAATGGCGCATATGCGGTGTAAAATCTTCCATATAAAATTCCGGGTACCCTGTTTGATTGGAAAGCACTGCCGTCGGCAGAGGGTAAACTTGTAACCCCATCACGCTTAACACTGGAATGGCTGCCATCAGCGAACAGCGGCCGGCCCCCGATAAATCATTGATTGCTGCAACTTTTTTCATGTTCTCTCCCCCGCTTACATCACCTGCTGTTCATTGACAATCAGGCGAAATTGCAGCCCCAGTTTTTCGGCTGCTTTCCGGCACAAAATCATTCGGTTAAGAAAAATTTCGAAATAATCCATCACCGAGCAGTAGCGGGTGTCGATGGAAATTTTCAGCCGGAACACATTTTTTTCTTTTTCTTCTAAAATCTTTACTTCTGCTTTTTGCACCGAATAATTCACCCGGTCGTGAATATCAAAATTAGTCACATCTTTATTGCGCACCCGGCTGCGGCGTACATCGGTTTTGTCTCCCAAAATCAGCGCGGCGGCCACATGGTTGACGGCCACGGCCGTTCCTTCGTCGTGGTTTCCGATGGCGGTGGTGATGGTGGCAATTTCTTCGGCAGTAGCCCCCATGTTATCTAAAATACGAAAGGCCATCACAGCCCCGGAAAGGGCATGGTCCACCCGGTTGACCAGGTTGCCGATGTCATGAAGATGCGCGGCAATCATGGCCAGTTCCACATCCCTTGCAGGATAGTGCAGCGTTTCCAAAATATATTTTGCCGTCTGGGCCACCTTGGTTACATGGGCAAAACTGTGCTCTGTATAACCCAGGGCAATCAGCGATTCGTCTGCTTTTTCAATATACGTTTGAATGGCTTTGTCATTGCGTACTGCTTCATAGGTGATCATGCCGTTCCTTCTTTCTTTTTTACCTGTTTTGCCGCTTCTTTCGGTTCTTGCTGGGGCGGGAAGATGACTTTCATTTTTGTCGGTCCGCCCTCTTTGCTTTCCACTTCAATGGTGCCGCCATGGCGCAAGACAATATGCTTGACAATGGCAAGGCCAAGCCCTGTGCCGCCGGTGGCTTTGCTGCGGCTGTTATCCACCCGGTAAAACCGTTCAAAGATCCGCTCCTGGCTTTCCAAGGGAATGCCGATGCCGTTATCCTTCACCACAATCACCGGCTGCTCTTCCGCCACAGAAACATCCACCTGCACATAGCCCCCCGGCTTATTATACCGGATGGCATTGTCACAAAGGTTATAAAGCACCTCACCCAGCATCGTTTTATTTCCCCGCACGAAGGCGCCGTTTCCGCTTAGGCGCAGTTGGACTTGGTATTGTTCTGCTTTCATAGAAAGCATCTCCACCGTATCCCGGGCCAGCCGCAGCACATCCACCTGCTCTACCGGTCCCAGTTCGCCCGGTTCATCCAGTTTGGAAAGCTCCAAAATATCGTTGATGAGCATAATGAGCCGTCCTGCTTCCCGGTGGATTTTTCCGGCAAATGTTTTGATATCGCCTTCTTGCACCATGCCGCTTTCCATCATCTCTGCATAGCCGGAAATACTGGTAAGCGGCGTTTTCAGCTCATGAGAGACATTGGCCGTAAACTGCTGGCGCCACTTTTCTCCTTCTTCCTTTTTTTGCTGATAGGCTTTCATGGCCTGTGCCAACGGCAGCATCTCTCTGGGAACTTGGCCTTGTTTTCCATCCATATGCCAAATCATATCCTGTAATTTCCCCACCAGTTTTTTTGTCAGCAACCGGCTGACCAGAAGGCTGAGAATGCTCATACAGCAAAGCACCAAGGCCAAAGATGGCAGCGTATCGCGAAATCCGTCCAGAAGGCCCTCCATTTCCGTGCCCACCCGCAGCACACTGCCATCGGGCAGGCGCAAGGCATAATAATAGCTGTAATGGTTGAAGGTAACGCTTTGTCTGTTGCTTTCTCCCACACCAATTTCCAGCGCGTCTTTAACCTCCTGTCGGTCTTTGTGGTTTTCCATTTCGCTGGCATCCACAAAAGAGTCATACAGCACTGTGCCGTCTGCGGCAATCAGCGTCATCCGTTTTTCCTCTTCTTCAAACCGCATCAGCTCTGCCACATCGTCGCTGGAAGGACAAGCTTTGGCCAAAAAATCAGTCATCTGTTTTACTTCTCTTCTGGCCGCCCGCTCCATGGTGCCATGAAACAGCCCCACCAGCAGCACCGTCGTCAGCACCATGGAAAAAAAGCCCATGAAAAACAGCCGAAGATTGATCTTTTTTTCCATTGGTTACGGCTCCTCGATTCCCTTTTCCAATTTATAGCCTACGTTGCGCACGGTTTTGATATAACTGCCGCCTTTGCCCAATTTTTGGCGCAGGGTTTTGATATGCATATCCACCGTCCGGCTTTCGCCTTCAAAATCCATGCCCCAAATGGTATCCATGATCTTGTCTCTGGAAAGGACGATGCCTTGATTTTGCAGAAAATATTTCAACAATTCATATTCCTTATAGGTGAGGCTGGCTTTTTTCCCATCCACCGTCACCACCCGCTTGCGGTCGTCCAGAAGAATTTCTTCAAAAGAAATCACATCTTCCCGGTTGACCTGATAGCGCCGCAGCACTGCCTTCACCCGGGAGATAAATTCCATAATGCCAAAAGGCTTGGAAATATAATCATCGGCGCCGGCATCCAGCCCCCGCACAGCATCAATTTCCGATGCCTTGGCCGTCACCAGCATCACCGGCACCTGCCTGGTTTTTTCGCTTTGGCGCATTTGTTTTAAAATATCCAGCCCGCTTTCACCCGGCAGCATAATATCCAGCACCACCAAGCTTGGCAGCGCCTTGGCACACTGGGCAAAAAACGACGTTCCGTCGGAAAAGCCCATCACCGTAAAACCGCTGTTACGCAGGGCATATTCTTCCATTTCTCGAATGTTGATATCATCTTCTACAATATAAATCATGTCATTCACCCTTTAGCTGATGGAGTATTTTTCCATATAGGCCTGTACCCGTTCTTCAAAGTATGCATTATGCGATTCTTTTAAATCATTCAAATATTCATGCAGCGACATGCTGTCTTTGGCCATTTCAATGATGCAAATGGCAATATTGGAGCAGTGGTCGGCCACCCGTTCATAGTTGGTGGTGATGTCAGAGAACACAAACCCCAGCTCTGTGGTGCATTCGCCTCGTTTGAGCCGCTCCACATGCTTGCTTTTGAGCGCATTTTGCATGGTGTCGATCACCTGTTCCAGCGGTTCCACCTCTGCGGCCAGGCGCACATCGTTATTGATGAACACTTCCACAGCCATATCCAAAATTTCCCGCACAGCCGCTGCCATCACATCCAGCTCTTCCTTGCCTTCCGGCGAAAACTCGATTTTCTTATCCCGCATTTCTTCTGCTGCTTCTTTCAAGTTTAAAGCATGGTCGCCAATGCGTTCAAAGTCGCCGATACAGTGGAGCAGACGGGAAACCTCGTTGCTGTCTTCTTCGTTGAGGTCCTTGGCGCTTAACCGCACCAAGTAGGTGCCCAGCTTGTCCTCATAGACATCGATCTTATCCTCGTTGGCCTCCACCTTTTCCATCAGTTTTTCGTCATAATCATCCAGGCAGCGCATCCCGTCATAAAGAGTTTCTTTGGCCAAAGCTGCCATGGTTTCAGCCACCTGCCGGCTTTGGTACACAGCCACAGAAGGCGTTACCATCAAGCGGTCGTCCAGCATGGAAAACTCTTTGTCTTTTTTGTCGTCGCGCACTGTAGCACAAGCCAGTTTTTCCAGCAGTTTTGTAAAGGGCAGCAAAATGGAAGTGGCCAGAATATTAAACAGCGTATGAATCACAGCGATGTTTGCTGCATTGAGCGGATCGTTTAAAAAGGCAAAATCAAAAATAGCCCGCAGCACATAGAACAAAGCCAAAAAGACAATGGTACCAATCAAGTTAAAATAAAAATGCACCGCTGCTGCCCGTTTGGCATTTTTCCCTGTGCCAACAGAGGCCAAAATGGCCGTAATACAAGTCCCGATGTTTTGGCCCATGATGATAGGAATGGCGTTATTATAGGTGATGGCCCCCGTCTGGCTTAACGCCTGTAAAATACCAACAGAAGCCGAGGAGCTTTGGATTGCTGCCGTCAGTACGGCCCCTGCCACCACGCCTAAAATAGGATTGGTAAAGAGCAGGAATAAGTTGGTAAATGCCGGCATATCTGCCAACGGCTTCACTGCATTGGTCATAATATCCATCCCTGTCATCAGCACAGCAAAGCCCAGCAGGATGGTTCCGATGTTATGCTTTTTTTGTTCTTTGGAAAACATCAAACAACATACGCCAATGGCTGCCAGCACCGGCGAAAAGGATGTTGGCTTTAACAGCTGCAAAAAGAAGTTGCTGCTTTCAATGGCCGTCAAACTGATTAACCAGGCCGTGATGGTAGTGCCGATGTTGGCCCCCATGATGACGCCGATGGCTTGGTGCAGTTCCATCAGACCAGAATTCACAAAGCCCACCACCATGACTGTCGTGGCTGAGGAGCTTTGAATCACAGCCGTCACACCGGCGCCCAGCAGCAGCCCTTTGATGGGGCTGGAGGTCAGTTTTTCCAAAATGATTTTTAACCTGCCCCCCGCTTGTTTTTCCAAAGCTTTGCCCATGACATCCATGCCGAATAAAAACAAGGCAAGCCCGCCAATCATGTTCAATACATCAAACAGGTCCATACACATCCTCCATTTCTTCTCGTCCTGTTTTTTTACATTATTTTTAATATACCGAAAAATCGTAAAATCTATGGGCGGTAGTATGTAAAATCTATGTAAAATTGCGCCGTTTGATCCAGAGAGAAAAATGCCTGCTTCTTTCTGTACAATCCTTTTGCTTCGTGGTATCATAAAGATGTTGGAAGCATCAGCCTGATTCAAAAAGAGAAAGGAAGAACAATATGCAGCAAAAACCAAACCGCAACGATCCCTGCTGGTGCGGCAGCGGTCAAAAATATAAAAAATGCCACGAGCCCATGGACGAAAAAATTGCCTATTTTGAAAGCCTGGGCCATGTGGTGCCCACCCGAAACCTGTTGAAAACACCAGCCCAACTGGAGGGCATCCGCCAAAGCAGCCGCATCAACATTGCTGTGCTGGACTATGTGGCCCAACACATCCGTCCCGGCATCTCCACCGAAGACATCAACACCTGGGTGGACCAAAAAACCAGGGAAATGGGCGGCATCCCAGCCCCCCTCAACTATGAAGGCTTTCCCAAAAGCGTTTGTGTCTCCATCAACGATCAGGTTTGCCATGGCATCCCTTCTGCCGATGTGATCTTGCAGGAGGGCGATATTGTCAATGTGGATGTCTCCACCATTTACAACGGCTATTTTTCCGATTCCTCCCGAATGTTTTGCTTGGGAGAAGTGAATCCGGAATGGAAAAAATTAGTCAACGTGGCCAAAGAGTCGCTGCAAGTGGGGTTAAAGGAAGTCAAACCCTGGGGCTTTTTGGGCGATATGGGAGAGGCCATCCATACCTTTGTGAAATCCCACGGCTATTCGGTGGTGGAAGAAATCGGCGGCCATGGCGTAGGGCTGGAGTTTCACGAAGAGCCTTTCGTCAGCTATGTATCCAAAAAAGGCACGGAAATGCTGCTGGTGCCAGGCATGGTCTTTACCATCGAGCCAATGATCAACCTGGGCGGCCATGAAGTCTATGTGGATGCAGAAAATGAATGGACCATTTATACCGACGATGGTTCGCCGTCGGCCCAATGGGAAATCACCGTGGCTGTCACCGAAGACGGCTATGAGGTTTTGACCTGGTAACTGAAACAAAAACAAAAAGGAAGTTTCTCTGCCACAGGGCAGCGGAAACTTCCTTTTTCATTCTTGTACAACACACGATGTTTTGAAGCCAGGAACCGCTGCAAGTTTGCCTCTTTCAGACATACAACAGCCTCCTGACGTCACCGGCAGGCGGCAAAAACAGCTGTTATTCCAAGCCTTCCACTTTTGCGTTATAAGAATATTCTGGCGTTGGGAAAGTCCCTTCGGCCACTTCTTTCTGATACGTATTAAAGGCATCCAGAATCTGTGGACGCAAATCAGCAAATTTCTTTGCAAATTTAGGCACCCATTCTGTCATGCCCAGCATATCTTGCAGCACCAGCGCCTGTGCTTCGCAGTCGGCCCCAGCACCAATGCCGATAATGGGGATGTGAATCCGTTCTCTCAAATAAGTGGTTACAGCCGTTGGCACACCTTCTACCATCACCATAAAAGCGCCGGCTGCTTCAATGGCTTTGGCATCTTCCAACAGTGCTTCCACTGCTTCCATGCTCTTGCCCTGCACTTTAAAGCCGCCCATCATGCTGGTGGTCTGCGGCGTTAAGCCGATGTGGCCGCAAACAGGAATGCCTGCTTCCACAATGCCTTTGATGACAGCAGCCGAGCGTTTGCCGCCTTCCAGCTTGATGGCGTCGCAGCCAATTTCTGTAAACATCCGGTTGGCGCTGATGACGCCCTGTTCCACCGATACGTTATAGGAACCAAAGGGCATGTCCCCAATAATAAAGGTCTGCGGTGCGCCACGTTTCACCGATTTTCCATGGTGAATGATATCATCCACCGTTACGCCCACTGTGCCTTCGTAGCCCAGCATGGTCATACCCAAGGAGTCACCCACCAAAATCATCTCAATGTTGCTTTCATTGACCAATTTTGCCGTGGTGTAATCATAACAGGTGACTAAAGTGATTTTTCTGCCGTTTTGTTTGGTTGCCATAATTTCCGGTACCGTAATTTTTTTCTTCATGGACACCCTCCATTCTCCAATAACCCAAAAAACGAACTGTAACGATGGATTTCGATTTTCCATTACAAGCCCATTATACCGTTGGAACCATCCACTGTCAACTGCCTGTCCTTTCGCCCCAAAAAGCCCTTTGACAAAAAAATCCTCCTTCTGCCGAAAGAGGATTTTTTGCCAAAATTGGCAGTTGGTTGGGCTTTTTATTCCAGCCCTTCCACTTTGGTATTATAGGAATATTCCGGAGTAGGGAAGGCGCCTTCGGCCACTTCCTGATGATAGGTGTTGAAGGCATCGATGATCTGCTGGCGAAGATCGGCATATTTTTTGGCAAATTTAGGCACCCAGTCATACAGCCCCAGCATATCCTGCATAATCAAGCCTTGCAGTTGGCAGTCGGCCCCGGCGCCGATGCCGATGATGGGGATGCTGATGCGTTCTTTTAAATAAGTAGTTACGGCCGTTGGCACGCCTTCCACCATGACCATAAATGCACCGGCTGCTTCAATGGCTTTGGCATCTTCCAGCAGGCTTTCCACCGCCTCCATGCTTTTGCCCTGTACTTTAAAGCCGCCCATCATGCTGGAAGTCTGCGGCGTTAAGCCGATGTGGCCGCCAACGGCGCTGCCGGCATCCACAATGCCTTTGATCACCGCAGCAGAGCGTCTGCCGCCTTCCAGCTTGATGGCGTCGCAGCCAATTTCCGTAAACATCCGGTTGGCGCTGATGATGCCCTGTTCCACCGATACATTGTAAGAACCAAAAGGCATATCGCCAATGATAAACGTCTGGGGTGCACCGCGTTTGACTGCCTTGCCGTGATGAATCACATCATCTACCGTTACCCCCACGGTGCCTTCATATCCAAGCATGGTCATGCCAAGAGAATCACCCACCAAAATCAATTCGATGTCGCTTTCATTGACCAACGTTGCGCTGGTATAGTCATAACAAGTCACCATGGCAAGCTTTTTGCCGTTTTGTTTGGTTGCCATAATTTCTGGTACTGTGATTTTCTTTTTCATGTTCCATGCCTCCCTAATCTGTTCTTTTTTTCGTCATTTTTTCACTCCATTTTGAAATGGATTTCCCCATTATATACGACAAAAACACGCATTTCAACGGCATTTTACAAAAAATCAAAGGAAGTTTTTTTCTTCTTTTTAATAAAAAAAGCAGAATTATTTTCACCATTATTTTCAGTTTAAAAAAAGCCTTTCCATCCGTTTTTCTTTCGGCTGGAAAGGTCTTTTTTTCAATCTCCATTTAATTCTGCAAAGAGTTGTTTCACCGTAGTAATTTCTTGAATCCGCCACACATTTTCCCCGCAAAAGAGCAGCGCATGCTCCAGCTGGCCGCGGGCGGCACGAATGAGGGCCATGGAAATGCAATAAGGCGTTGTGGCCGGATTGCAGTGGTCCATACAGTCAAAACATTTTTCCACCGGCTCCCGCTCCACTTCCCGTTCCTTGACAAACTGATTGCGAATGGCCCGCCCCGGCATGCCCACCGGGCTTTTGACAATGACCACATCTTCTTTTTTGGCTGCAAGATAAGCCTGCTTATAGCTTTCTGGTGCATCGCATTCTTCTGTTGCCACAAAACGGGTGGCCATCTGCACCCCTTCGCAGCCCAAGGCAAGGTAATGGTCAATATCTTCGCTGGTAAAGACGCCGCCGGCAAACACCACCGGGATATGGCCGTATTTTTCCTCATAGCCTTTGACAAATTCCACAATCCGCACTACTTCTTGGTCATATGCTTCCTGGGTGAGATTTTGGGCGTCTTCTGCCGTAAAGCCCAGGTGGCCGCCGGCTTTTGGCCCTTCAATCACCACAAAGTCTGCCACCTTCTGATACCGTTTATCCCAGCGCTGAAACAGCACCTTGGCCGCCTTCAAACTGGAAACAATGGGTGCAAATTTCACTTTTGTATCCTTTAACAGCTGGGGCAGTTCCACCGGCAGCCCGGCCCCGGAAATAATCACATCGGCCCCATGCTCCACGCAGCAGCGGACATATTCTGCATAATGGTTGCTGGCGCGCATAATATTCACACCAATGGGCGCCCCGCCGGAAAGTTCTTTTGCTTTTTTGATATGTTCTGCCAAAGCCTTCAAATTGGCTTCCAGCGCATTTTTCATAAAATGGACATCCGGATACCCTGGCTGCGCCGCAGAAATGACGCCCAGGCCACCTTCTTTGGACACGGCGCCGGCCAAGCGGGACAAGCTGATGCCAACGCCCATGCCGCCTTGAATGATAGGCACCGGTATGGTGAGATCACCAATGACAAGGGGGTTTCGTTTCATATACATCCATCTCCTGTCTTACTTTAACTCTATATCTCGTTATGATTACTATATTATAGATTCTCTCCGCTGTCAACCGCTTATTCTTGCCCTGTTTTCTCCCAAAATCTGCGTTTTGCTGTCTGTTTTTGCCGTTTTCTGCGGCCAAAATTCCGAAATCTTTTTTCCCGCTATTGACGGATAGAGAAAAATACACTATACTTTGAATATCAAACTAATTTAGGGAAGGAGATGCCATGACTGATACAGCTAGAATGATCAATGACCTTCTGGTTCATCTTTACAACAACATTCTTGCCATGGAGGAGCAGGCCATGACCAGCGGTCCCTTTTCCGATACGTCCATGACAGAGGTGCACACCATTGCCGCCATCGGCCTGGGAGAACCAAAAAGCATGAGCGAATTGGCAAAATCGCTGCACGTCACCACCGGCACCTTGACGGTGGGCATCCGCAACCTGGTAAAAAAAGGATATGTGGAACGGTTTCGCTGCCAAGAAGATAAGCGTGTGGTGAAGGTGGGCCTGACAAAGGAAGGGCGGCGGCTGTGCCGGCTGCACGATCATTTTCATGCCGCCATGGCAGAGTCTATCCTGGAAGAACTGACAGAAGAAGAAACCAGGCTGTTGGTTCATACCCTGACAAAACTGCGTGTGTTTATGCAAACAAAATATCAGCCCACAGCGGCCCACTGGGCCGTGGATACTCAAAATGTAGGAGAATTGCCATGTATTTCTCAAAATTGATTGCCACCGGCTCTTGTGTGCCGGCGCAAATAATCACAAATGACCGTCTTTCCCAGCTGGTGGATACTTCCGATGAATGGATCCAGTCCCGCAGCGGCATTGGAAAACGCCATTTTTCCACCGGGGAAAACGCCTCCGACCTTGCCATTGGTACGGCAAGGGACGTATTGCAGCACTGCAATATGAAACCGGAAGACATTGAACTGATCATCGTCGCCACCGTTTCCGGCGACTATACCACCCCGTCGGTGGCCTGCCTGGTGCAAGCTGCCATCGGCGCCACCAACGCCTTGGCCTTTGATATCAGTGCCGCTTGCAGCGGCTTTGTCTTTGGCCTTTCGGTGGCAGACAAATTCATCCAAACAGGCGTATATCAAAATGCCCTGGTGATCGGCACTGAAGTGTTAAGCAAATACATCAACTTTGAAGACCGCAGCACCTGTGTGCTGTTTGGCGACGGTTCCGGCGGGGCCATGATTGTGCGCAGCGAGCAGCCTGGCATTTTGTGTGAAGAACTGGGCAGCGACGGCGCCAAGGGCCTTTCTTTGACCTGCGGCCATGTGCCTGCTGCCAGCCCCTTTAACCAGCTGGAACGAGGCACCGATCCCTATATCCATATGGACGGCCGGGCCATTTTCGACTTTGCCACCCGGGCTGTGCCAAAATCGGTGCAGAAGCTGCTGGAAAAAGCCGGCGTCAGTGCAGAAGACATCGACTTGGTGGTTCCCCATCAGGCCAACAGCCGCATTGTGGAAATCATCAGCCGCAAGCTTCACATTCCCATGGAAAAATTTTATCTCAATATGTTCGAATATGCCAATACCTCTTCTGCCACCATCCCCATTGCCTTAAACGAGCTGGCGCAAAAGGGCCTTTTAACCGAAGGCAAGCTGGTTTTGCTCTGCGGCTTTGGCGCTGGGCTGACCTGGGGCAGTATGCTAATTCGCTTATAAAGTCTGGCTTTTTTTGTCAGAATCCTTTATAATGATAGAATGGACTTATTTTAAGGAAAAGAATTTTATAGATTACAGGAGGAAAACAAGATGTATTTTGAAAAAATCAGAGAAATCATTGCAGAACAAACCGGAAAAGATTTGGAAGAAATCACCCTGGAAACCAGCGTAAAAGACGACCTGGAAGCAGACAGCCTGGACCTGTTTCAAATCATCAATGACATCGAAGACGAATTTGATGTAAAAATCGAAGATGTGGAAAACATCAAAACTGTTGGCGACGTTGTAAAATTGGTGGAAGCATCTGCCCAGGAATAATGGAGCGCAAAGACTAAAGTTAGGTGAACAAACATTATGTATGCAGACATTTGTCAATTATTAAACATCAAATACCCCATCATCCAGGGGGCCATGGCCTGGATTTCTGATGCCAGCTTGGTTGCCGCCGTTTCCAACGCCGGCGGCCTTGGCGTATTGGCCACAGGTCACCTGGACGGCGAAGGCTGCCGGGCAGAAATTGCCCGGGTGCGGGAAAAAACCGACAAGCCCTTTGCCGTCAACATCATGCTCTTAAGCCAGTTTGCAGATGACATTGCCCGTGTGGTATGCGAAGAAAAAGTACCCATCGTCACCACCGGCGCCGGAAGCCCCGGCAAATATATGGAAGACTTCCGTGCCGCCGGCATCAAAGTGGTGCCTGTGGCGCCTTCTGTGGCCATTGCCAAACGGATGCAAAAAGACGGTGCCGATGCCGTCATTGCAGAAGGATGCGAATCGGGCGGCCATGTGGGCAAAATCACCACCATGGCCCTGGTGCCTCAGGTGGTGGACGCTTTGGATATTCCTGTCATTGCAGCCGGCGGCATCGCCGATGGCCGCGGCATGGCTGCTGCCCGTATGCTGGGCGCAAGCGGCGTGCAAATTGGCACCCGGTTTTTGGTGGCCAAAGAATGCACCGTACATCAAAACTATAAAGACCGCATCATCAAGGCCAAAGACATCGACACCACCACCACCGGCCAATCTACCGGCCATCCTGTCCGTGTCATCCGCAACCGTCTGGCCAGAGAATATGAAGCGCTGGAAAAACGCAACGCTTTGCCAGAGGAGCTGGATGCTTTGGGCCGCGGCGCCCTGCGCCGTGCCGTCAAAGAAGGCGACATGGACTATGGCTCTGTGATGAGCGGCCAAATTGCCGGTTTGGTAACAAAAGAACAAACGGCCCAGGAAATCGTGGAAGATTTGTACCAGGATTATCTGCGGGTGCTTGGTTCCATAACAAAATAACTTGGTTGGAACGAATCAAAGGGCCGCCTTTGTTTGGCGTGTCTCATTTTGATTCGTTTCCATTTTTCAAAAGGTGATTTTCATGAAAACAGCATTTCTTTTCAGCGGCCAGGGTGCACAATATGTGGGCATGGGCAAAGAAATTGCCATGGCTTACCCACAGGCCAAAGCCGTTTACGATGCAGCCGATGCTGCCCTTGGTTTTTCCATCTCAGAAATCTGCTGGGAAAACGAAGCAAAACTCAACGAAACCGAATATACCCAGCCGGCCATTTTGACCACCAGCATGGCGCTTCTTGCCGTGCTGAAAGAAAAAGGCGTTACGGCTGACTATCTGGCAGGCTTAAGCTTGGGCGAATATTCTGCCCTGACGGCCGGCGGCACCTTTTCTTTTGCCGACGCCGTTACACTGGTGCGCAAAAGAGGCCGTTTTATGACCGAAGCCGTTCCGGCGGGAGAAGGTGCCATGTATGCCGTTTTGAGCCTTTCCAGAGAAAAAATCGAAGCCATCTGCAACGAAGTGACCCTTGCAGAAGGCTATGTGGCTCCAGCCAATTATAACGCCCCGGGGCAGATTGTCATTGCCGGCCTTGCAGGCCCCGCCGCCTCTGCCGCCGCCCTTTGTAAAGAAGCCGGCGCCAAGATGGTGGTGCCGCTTAATGTCAGCGGTCCCTTCCATACCGGGCTTTTGAAACCGGCGGCGGAAAAACTGGAAGAAGAACTGGAAAAATTCACATTCACCATGCCTTCTGTCCCAGTCATCACCAACTTTACGGCCCAGCCTTATCCCGATGCCACTTCCATCCGCCCCACCCTCATCCAGCAGGTGATGAGCCCTGTGCGGTGGGAAGACACCATCTTGTATCTGACAGAACAAGGCGTCGATACGTTTATTGAAATCGGCCCCGGCAAAACCTTATGCGGCTTTGTGAAACGGACCGTCAAAGGCGTTACCATTTTAAATGTAGAAGACGAAAAGTCGCTTGCCAAAACCCTTGCAGCTTTGGAGGAGAAATAATATGTTAAAAGGAAAAACCGTTGTTGTCACCGGCGCCGCCAAGGGCATCGGCTATGCCATTGCTTTGGCCTTTGCCAAAGAAGGCGCCAACATTGTTTTAAATTACCGCAGCAGCGTACCCGATGAGGCCATCCAGCAAATTGAAAGCTATGGCGTTTCCTGCCTGCCCATCCAGGCCGATGTGAGCAAGTTTGACGAAGCAGAACGGCTCATCAAAGAAGCAAAAAAAGCCTGCGGCTCCATTGACGTTTTGGTCAATAACGCCGGCATCACCCGGGATGGGTTGTTGATGCGCATGAGCGAGGAAGATTTTGATGCTGTCATCAACACCAACTTAAAAGGTGCTTTCAACACCATCCGCCATGCTTCTTCCATCCTGCTCAAACAGCGCAGCGGCGCCATCATCAACATCAGTTCCGTCGTTGGCGTCATGGGCAATGCTGGGCAGGCCAACTATGCCGCCAGCAAAGCCGGCATCATCGGTTTAACCCGCGCCACTGCCCGGGAACTGGCCCCTCGGGGCATCACCTGCAACGCCATTGCCCCCGGCTTTATCCAATCGGATATGACGGCCGTCTTAAAAGAAGAAGTGCAGGCAAAAATGCTGGAAACCATCCCCCTGCACCGCTTTGGCACGGTGGAAGACGTGGCCCAGGCAGCCGTCTTTTTGGCCAGCCACCCCTATGTCACCGGCCAGGTGCTCCATGTGGACGGCGGCATGGTGATGGGTTAAGAAAAAAGGAGGTATTGTATCCGCATGAAACGATGTGTCATCACAGGCATGGGTGCTGTTACCCCCATTGGAAACGACGCCCCTACCTTTTGGGAAAACCTGAAAAACGGCGTTTGCGGCATTGATTTCATCCAGAAATTCGATGCCAGCGACTGCAAAGCAAAAGTGGCCGCCGAAGTGAAAAACTTTGACGCCGAACAATATGTAGCAAAAAAAGAATTGAAACGAAACGATATGTTCTCCATCTATGGCGTTGCTGCTGCTGCCCAAGCCTATGAAATGAGCGGCATGACAGCAGAAAGCGTAGATCCTTACCGCTTTGGCGTCATGGTTGGCAGCGGCATTGGCGGCCTTTGCACCATGGAAGAACAGATTGAAAAACTGGTGGCAAAGGGCCCTTCCAAAGTCTCTCCGCTGTTTATCCCCATGGCCATTGGCAACATGGCCGCCGGCAACATTGCCATCCGGTTTGGGGCCAAGGGCATCTGCTCCAGCGTGGTAACGGCCTGTGCCACCGGCACCAACTCCATCGGCGAGGCCTTCCGCAATATCAAAATGGGTTATCTGGATGCCTGCCTGGCTGGCGGCGCCGAATATTCCATCTCCAAAATTGCCGTGGCAGGCTTCAGCAATCTGACTGCCTTAA
The DNA here is from genome assembly GCA_944381455.1 of uncultured Clostridia bacterium. GTDB lineage: Bacteria > Bacillota > Clostridia > Lachnospirales > Anaerotignaceae > Neoanaerotignum. Next base: position 31,593 of record CALWLF010000082.1, read on the forward strand.
CCACCAGCACCGATCCTGCCCGTGCCTGCATCCCCTTTGATAAGGAACGGGGCGGCTTTGTCATGGGCGATGGCGCTGCCGTGCTGATGTTAGAAGAACTGGAACACGCCAAAGCCCGCGGCGCCAAAATCTATGGCGAAGTGGTGGGCTATGGCGCCACTTGTGATGCTTACCATATCACAGCACCTTCTCCCGACGGCGAAGGCGCCGCCCGGGCCATGGTGCTGGCCATGGAAGAAGCCGGCATCACCCCTGACCAGGTTTCTTATATCAATGCCCATGGCACCGGCACACCGGCCAACGATGCCAGCGAAACAAAGGCCATCAAACTGGCCCTGGGCGAGGCAGCAAAGACTGTTGCCATCTCCTCCACCAAATCCATGACCGGCCATCTTTTGGGCGCTGCCGGCGCCGTGGAAGCACTGGCCTGTGTCTATGCCGTACAAAACGACTTTATCCCGCCAACCATCGGCTATCAAGTGCCCGATGAAGAATGTGATTTGGACTATGTGCCAAACGTAGGCCGCAGCGCAACCGTGACCTATGCCCTTTCCAACTCCTTGGGCTTTGGCGGCCATAACGCCGTGCTTTGTATCAAAAAATGGGAGGAATAAACCATGGAATTTCAAGAAATCAAAGAGCTGATTGCGCTGATTGATCAGTCCAGCCTGCGCAGCTTTTCTCTTTCCAATAACGGCGCCATCATCGCCATGAGTAAAAACGATGGACCATTGACGGAAGCCGCCCCCTCGTCAGCCCCTGCTGCACCCCTTGCAGCAGAACCTGTTTCTTCCGGCGCTGCTGTGCCGCAAGAAAGCGCTGCCCCAGCTCCACAGCCAAAACCACAAGGCCAGGAAGTGACGGCGCCTTTGGTGGGCACCTTCTATGCCTCCGGCGCGCCGGATAAACCGCCGTTTGTGACCGTTGGCAGCAAGGTGGAAAGCGGCGATGTGCTTTGCATCATCGAAGCCATGAAAGTCATGAACGAAGTGGTGAGCCCTTATGGCGGCACCGTACTGGAAATTTATGCACAAAACGAAGAAGTGGTGGGCTTTGGCCAGCCGCTCTTCCTGATTGGATAAAGGAGGCTTTGCCATGCACGATATCAACGATATTATGGCCGTACTGCCCCACCGTCCGCCCTTTTTGCTCATTGACCGCATTGAGGAGCTGGAGCCGGGGCAAAAAATTGTGGCATTAAAAAATGTCACCATGAACGAGCCATTTTTCACCGGCCATTTCCCAGGACACCCGGTGATGCCTGGCGTCTTGATCATAGAAGCCATGGCACAAGCAGGCGCCTATGCCGTATTAAGCCAGGAAGAATTCAAAGGGAAAATCGCTTTTTTGGGCGGTGTGGATAAAGCCAAATTCCGCCGTCAGGTGGTGCCTGGCGATACCTTACGCCTGGAAGTGGAAATCATCAAATTAAAACGCAATGCCGGCATTGGCAAAGGGACTGCTTATGTGGACGGCAAAAAAGCCTGTGAAGCGGAAATTACGTTTCTCATCGGCTGATGTGAGGTGGCATTATGTTCTCAAAAATTTTGATTGCCAACCGCGGCGAAATTGCCGTGCGGATCATCCGTGCCTGCCGGGAAATGGGCATCCAGACTGTGGCCGTACATTCGGACATTGACCAGGACTGCCTCCATGCCCAGCTGGCAGACGAAGCCATCTGCATCGGCCCTGCCAAAAGCACGGAGAGCTATTTGAATATGCAAAACATTTTAAGTGCTGCTGTGGCCACCGGCGCCCAGGCCATTCACCCGGGCTTTGGCTTTTTGGCCGAAAACAGCACCTTCGCCTCCATGTGCGAAGAATGCAACATCAAATTCATTGGCCCCAGAGCCTCTGTCATCGATGCCATGGGCAATAAGGCAAATGCCCGGGCGCTGATGATTGCAGCCGGGGTGCCGGTCATTCCCGGCAGCAGCGGCACGTTAGAAACACTGGAAGATGCCAAACGAGAAGCAAGCCGTCTGGGCTATCCTGTTATGGTCAAGGCCTCTGCCGGCGGCGGCGGCAAAGGCATCCGCGTGGTGCGCAATGAAGAAGCCCTGGAAAAAGCCTATGAAAGCGCCAAAAGCGAAACAAAGGCCGCCTTTGGCGACGATACGCTGTATATGGAAAAACTCATTGAAAACGCCAGACACATCGAAATCCAAATTTTGGGCGATGCCTTTGGCAACGTGGTGCATCTGGGCGAACGGGACTGCTCTTTGCAGCGGCGCAACCAGAAAGTGCTGGAAGAATGCCCTTCTCCTGCATTGGATGAGGCGACGAGAGCCGCCATGGGCGAAGCGGCCGTGCGGGCTGCCAAGGCCGTGGGCTATGAATCGGCTGGCACCATTGAGTTTTTATACGATACCGACGGCAAGTTCTATTTCATGGAGATGAACACCCGCATTCAGGTGGAACATCCTGTTACAGAAATGGTCACCGGCATTGATATTGTCAAAGAACAAATCCGCATTGCCGAAGGAACGCCATTGTCCTTTACTCAAAAAGATGTGGTGATCCGCGGCCATGCCATTGAATGCCGCATCAATGCGGAAAACCCGGAAAAAGGCTTTGCCCCTTCTCCCGGCACCATCAACTATCTTTTGGTGCCAGGCGGCGGCCTTGGCGTGCGCATCGACAGCGCCATCTACCCCGGCTATACCATCCCGCCTTTTTACGATTCCATGATTGCCAAGGTCATCACCTACGGCAACACCAGAGCGGAGGCCATCGAAAAAATGCGCCGCTGCCTGTATGAATTTTTGATTTCCGGCGTGGATACCAACATCGAATTTCAGGAAAAAATTCTGACCAACGAGCAGTATCAAAAAGGATTATTTGACACAAGTTTTATCTCCAAAGTGATTTTAAACGAGTAAGCAAGTAAGGAAGAGGTTTTTCCATGAATCTGTTTAAAAAGAAAAACTACATCATTCTGGACCGGCGCAGCGAAGCGCCTATGCCTGCCCCCGCAGAGCATGAGGCGCCGGCCGTGCCAGACGGCATGTGGGTCAAATGCAGCCATTGCAAAAAACTGGTATACAAAAAAGAAATGGAACCTTATTCCATTTGCCCCAAATGCGGCGGTCATTTCCGTCTGGGCGCCATGGAACGCATTGCCATCACCTGCGATGAAAACACCTTTTCAGAACTCAATGGCACCATGCAGGCCAAAAACCCCATGGGATACCCCAACTATGACAAAATCATTGCAAAGGCCCAGCAAAAAAGCGGCATTTTAGACGGCGTTGTCACCGGCACCTGCCAAATTGGCGGCGTAGATACGGTCCTTGCCGTCATGGACGGAAACTTTATGATGGGTTCCATGGGCTCTGTGGTGGGCGAAAAAATCACGAGAGCCATTGAGTATGCCACATCCCACAGCCTGCCCATTGTCATTTTCACCGTTTCCGGCGGCGCCCGGATGCAAGAAGGCATCATTTCTTTGATGCAGATGGCCAAAACCTCTGCCGCTTTAAACCGCCATGCCGAAGCCGGCCTGTTTTATCTTTCTGTCATCACCGATCCCACCACCGGCGGGGTCAGCGCCAGCTTTGCAAGCCTTGGCGATGTGATTTTGGCAGAGCCTGGGGCCTTGATGGGCTTTGCCGGCCAAAGAGTCATTGAAGGCACCATCAACGAAAAGCTGCCGCCTGGCTTTCAGCGGGCAGAATTTCAGCTGGAACACGGCTTTGTGGATGCCATTGTGCCCCGCCCCCAATTAAAAGACACCATTGCCCGCCTGTTGGCACTGCATACCCATAAAGGAGGTGGCTTTTGATGAACAAAGCAGCAGAAGTGCTGGCGGCGTCCAGAAAAATCACCCGTCCCACCACATTGGAACTGATTGCGGCCATATTTGACGACTTTATCGAACTGCACGGGGACCGGCATTTTGCCGATGACGGCGCCATTGTAGGCGGCATTGCCACCTTAAACGGCAATCCTGTGACCGTAGTTGGCGTACAAAAAGGCCATACCACCGAAGAAAATATCCGCCGCAACTTTGGCTCGCCCAATCCCGAAGGCTACCGCAAGCAGATGCGGCTGATGAAACAGGCAGAAAAATTCCATCGCCCGGTTATCACCTTCATCAATACCTCCGGGGCCTACTGCGGCATCGGCGCCGAAGAACGGGGGCAGGGAGAAGCCATTGCCCGGTGTCTGTTTGAAACAGCAGGGTTAAAAACGCCTGTCATCAGTATTTTCATTGGTGAAGGCGGCAGCGGCGGCGCTTTGGCGCTGGCCTGCGGCGACAAGGTTTGGATGCTGCAAAACGGGATGTATGCCGTCCTCTCCCCCGAAGGCTTTGCCTCTATTTTGTGGCGCAGCCCGGCTCGGGCCGCTGAGGCAGCAGAACTGATGAAAATTACGGCGCCAGATTTGCTGAAAAACGGCGTCATTGAAAAAATCATCCCAGAACCCAAGGAAGGTCTGGACCACAACCTGGCCTATACCGCCTCTATTTTGAAAGAAGAATTGGTCAAAGAGCTGCATACACTTTGCCAAATGGATATAGAAGAATTGCTTCAAAAAAGATATGAGCGTTTCAGAAAATTTGGTGAATTTTCTGAATAACACATTTCTTTCCGAAAAATCAGACGAAAGTTGTTCCCTCTGGGCTGCTTTCGTCTTTTTTTCAAACAATTTCTCTCTTCTCCTTTTTGGCGCCATAAGCAGTTTTAACAAAAAAAGTAAATTTAGATTTTCTGTTCTTCTTCCGTTTTAACCCATTATTGTAGTGAAAAAATCAGGTAATATTCTATTTTTTCTTTTGATTTCTATTATTTTCTCTGTTTTACTCAAAATTTATTCCATTGTCACTTATCACCTCATCTCGTATAATAAAATTGTAACAAGCAGAACAGGTGCTTTTTAAAAACCGTTCACCTGTATTTCTGTTTTGTGCTCATCCCGGGAGAAAAAAAATGGCAAAAACAAAATCCATTAAAAGCAGAATCACACTCATCAACATCAGTTTGGTGGTGATCATTGGTGTTTTGGGGCTGTTTTCCTTTTCCAGCCTGCACACCATCTCGCAAGCAATTTCCAGCTTGATTACCACCAACTACAACAGCATCGAGCGAATTGCGCAAATGGAAACATATATCAAAGAGCAGCGGCAAAATGCGCTTTTGCTCATTTATACCGATGAACCGGACCGCTACAAAAAGGCCTTTGCCGAATTGGAAGAACATTTCCTCTCCGTGCAGGAGGCAGAATACGACACCATCATTCTTTCAGAAGAAATGGAAATGATTGTCCGTATTCGCACCGATTTTGAATCCTATTGCAGCAAATTCCAAAATTTATATCTGATGAAACAAGGCGGCGCATCCCTTTCTTCCCTCACCACCTATTTTGAAGAAACCTTGACGCCCCAGTATCAGCAGGTTTTAGTGGCTTTGGACCAACTGCGCACCTCCAACGAAACGGCGCTGTTTGGCCGCAGAGATGAAGCTGCTGCCGTTGTGGAAAAGGCAACGGTGTTGTTGAGTCTTCTCTTTTTCCTGGCTGCCGGTATTTCTTTTGTACTGTTTCGCAGCTACATGAACAAATTGTTTGGTCCCATCTATGAGATCACACAAAATCTGAAATCCATACGCCAGGGGAATATGAACAAAAAAGCCGTCGTGCGTAACACAGATGAGCTGGGCATTCTTTGCAATGAGTTTAACAACATGACGCAGCGCCTCAGCGAATTTGAACAAAGCACCTTGGGTTCTTTGATGGAAGAACGCAATAAAACCTATTCCATCGTCCGCAGTATCTCGGAACCCTTGTTGATTCTCAACGCCGACTACCATGTCACCCTCGTCAATCAGTCCTTTGAAGCACTGTTTCAAACCACCATGGATGCCGCCATTGGCCGGCATGTTTTAGACATCATCTCCTCCAGCAGCTTTGCTTCCTCTTTTTGGGGCATTCATTATCAAGCCAATGCCTATTGGGAACAAGTGGTGCAGGTGGACCATGACAAAAACCAGATACAGTACTTCAATGTGATGGTATCTCCCATTTTTACACCGGAAGAGAAAAAACAATTTGTCATCATCGTCTTTTACGATATCACAGAGATGAAATTGTTGGAGAAGATGCGCACCGATTTTATCGCCACCATCTCCCACGAATTCAAAACGCCTCTGACTTCCATCATGATGGGTGCAGATTTGCTCTCCAACGACCTTGTCGGCCCCATCAATGCCGAGCAGAAAGAGATCATTGACACGCTCAAAGAAGACAGCCAGCAGCTGAGCGAATTGGTCAACGATTTGCTGGAACTTTCCAAGGTGGAATCCAGCAGTGTCATCTATCAATTCTCCGCTGTTTCTGTTGCTCCCTATGTGCAAAAATGCCTGCATCAATTTCGCCCCAGGGCAAAAAAAGTAGGTGTTTTGCTGGAAGCAGCTGTAGAGCCAGATCTGCCTTTTGTGATGGCCGACGGAGCCAAACTGCTTTGGGTGCTCAACAACCTGGTCTCCAACGCCTTGAAATACACAACCAAGGGCAACCGCATTTTCATTTCTGCAAAGCTTAAAAACGACCAGCAGGTGCTGCTTTGTGTGGAAGACAATGGCACCGGTATCCCGCCGGAGTTTTTGAACAAAATCTTTGACAAATATGTGCAGGTCCCCGGCTGTGACCTGGAAGCCCGCGGCACCGGCCTTGGCTTGGCCGTCGCCAAAGACATCATCACAGCCCACCATGGCCGCATCTGGTGTGAAAGCGATTTAACCGTTGGCAGCCGGTTTTATTTCACTCTTCCCATTGCACAAGAAGAGGAAACAGCCCCTGCCGCAGACAGCAAATAAGGAGAGCCAGCATGGAAAAAAAAGCACTGATCATTGACGATACCAAAAATATTCGTATGATGCTCACCAAATGCCTGGAATTGGAAGGCTATCAGGTGGACACTTCCGATAACGGAAAAGACGGCCTGGAACAGGCTGCAAAGGACGTTTATCAACTGATTTTTCTGGATATCAAATTGCCAGAAATCAGCGGCACCGAAGTGCTGCGGCAGCTGAGGGGCAGACAGATCCATACACCGGTGATTATCATCACCGCCTACCCCACCGTCAAAAATGCCGTAGACTGTACCCAGCTGGGCGCCATCACCTATCTGCAAAAGCCGTTTACCATGGACCGCATCCATCACGTATTAAGCCAACTGCAGCTGGATGATGCCTCTTCCCCATCTGCCCAATCTTGGGAACAGGCTGAAACTTTGCTGGAACATGGCAAGGCGGAAGAAGCTTTGGTTCTTTTAAAAAACGCCCTTTCCTCTTCCCCAGCCGAAAGCCGGATTTACCGTCTATTGGGCCGTGCATACGAACAACTGGGCCAGAATGCACTGGCAGAGCGGTTTTATAAAGCCGCCGACCTTTTTTCCTAATCCCATCTTGTGAATCAGAGCCGGATTTCTTATGTCGTCATACCAGTCCCTATCTGATGTCTCCTTTCTTACCCATCGGGTTTTGATTCACGTATTTTTCTCAGAAAGGATGTTGCCTTATGACAAAAAACACATCTTATCCCTTTTTGCAAAACGAAGAGCAAATCCTGTGGCAGGGACGTCCCACAAAGCCACAACTGATGGAAGCACCCTATAGCTGGATCATTTTATTCCGCTGGGTGTGTGCGATTGTTTTATTTTACCTTGCCCTGCGCTACTGGAACTTTGCCGCAACCATTACGGTAGAGCCATCGGTTCGCGTTGGCACCTGTATCTTTTTAGTATTTTGCGGCGTCATGATGGCCATTGGCCCATTCCGCCAGTTAAAGAACTTAGAAAATAACATCAATTATATGATTACCAATAAACGGGTCATTGCCTTCCGGAAAAAAAATGCAGAAGTTTACTATACCGCCAGCCGGTATTTTACAGACTTATCGGAAGCAACCATTTTGCCAAAGGCCAACGGCATGGCAGATTTGGTGATTGGCCCTGTCTCCCATGGTGTAACTCGTTCCGGCCGTCGGGACATTCCTCCTGTGGAACGGGAAGATGATGCCCTTCTACCGCTGATGTTTTACAACATCCGTGATGTGGAAGATGCGGTGGAAACATTGCCGTCGTATTTTGTACTCCATGGGTATCAAGGCGGCAAAGGCAAACAAGCCGCTTAATCTCGTTTGATCTTGTTGCAGAATAAAGAATAGTTTCCCCAAGCGATGATTCGCTCCTCTCCCATCAAAACCATTCTTTCTGCAACAGTCAAAACAGGTCCAGACCTTTGGCCTGAACCTGTATAGAAAAGACACCACAGCCGCCCTTTGGAGGCCCCCATCCTTCCCAAATGCGGCTGTCGGAGCCTTCTTTCACATGCACTGTGAAATAAAAAACCGAATTCCCTGTTTTTCTTTTGCCTCTCTTTTTTCAAACAGGAATTCGGCTTTTTTATTGTCTGAAACACCGTGTTTCTAGCCGTCGGCTGCAACGCGGTTCTTTTTTTATAATTTCACGCCGCAGGGATAGGTGGGCGCAGGATCAAAACGCTGGTTTTCCACATTGAAGGCATAAAAACGGAATCCGCCAGATAAATTGCTGCAATCGAAGCCATGCTGGGTTAAGATGCGGCAGGCAAGGTAACTGCGCAGACCGCTGTAACAGTTGACATAAATGGGCTTTTGTTCCAGCTCGTCCAAGTGGAGCCGCAGCTCATCCAGCGGGATGTTGATGGCGCCTGGGATATGGTTTTCGGCAAATTCTTCTTTGGTGCGCACATCCAGCAAAATGACGCTGCCATCTTTGGGCAACGAGGCCACATCATGCCAATGGTGCTGTTTTACCAAGCCTTGACGGATATTTTCGATGGTGAACCCTGCCATGTTGACCGGATCCTTGGCCGAAGAAAAGGGCGGGGCATAGCTTAAATCCAGCTCTTCCAAATCGGCTGCCGTAGCACCAAAACCAATGGCAGATGCCATCACATCCAGCCGTTTTTCCACGCCGTCAAAGCCGATGATCTGCGCCCCCAAAATCCGGCCTGTTTCCGGCTCAAAAATGGTTTTGATGGTCATGTTGCTGGCGCCGGGGTAATAGGTGGCGTGGGAAGCGGAATAGTTCACCACTTTGTCATAGGAAAGGCCCAGGCTTTTGGCCGTTTTTTCGTTGATGCCGGTGGTGGCTGCCGTCAGGTCAAACAGCTTGATGACAGAGGAACCTTGGCTGCCTCGAAACTGGCTATCTCTGCCGCAAATCACATCGGAGACAATACGGCCTTGTTTATTGGCAGGCCCTGCCAAAGAAATGAGGGCCTTTTGGCCGGTGACAAACTGGGTGACTTCCACAGCATCGCCCACGGCATAAATATCAGGCACAGAGGTTTCCATTTTTTTATTGACCACAATGGCGCCCTTCTGCCCCAAGGTAAGCCCGGCCTCTTTGGCCAGCTGGGTATCCGGCTCCACCCCAATGGCCAGCACCACCATGTCGGCTGCCACCGGCACTTTATCTTTGAGCAGCGTCAAGATCTGGCCGTTTTCTTCCCGGAAACCGGTGAAGGGATGGTTCAGCCGCAAATCCAGCCCTACAAAGCGCAAATAGCTGTGTAACAGCGCCGCCATGTCCTCGTCATAAGGCGGCATCACCTGCTTGCTTCGCTGTAACAGCGTCACCTGCACGCCAACGTGCATCAAGTTTTCTGCCGTTTCCAGCCCAATGAAGCCGCCGCCAATGACCACGGCCCGTTTGGGGCGCTGTTCTTTCACAAATTCCTGCATCCGATAGGTGTCTTCCACGGTGCGCAGCGTAAAAATTTTGTCGCTCTCCACCCCCGGCACATCGGGCTTGACAGCCTTTGCCCCAGGGGAGAGAATCAGCTTATCATAAGTTTCCGTATATTCGCTGCCATCGGTCAGCCGTTTGACGGTGACCGTTTTTTGGGCCGGATCTATTTTTGTAACCTCCTGATGCACCCGCACATCAATGGCAAACCGGTCCCGGAAACTTTCCGGCGTTTGCAGCGTCAGCGCCTCCCGTTCTGTAATCACATTGCCCACATAATACGGCAGGCCGCAGTTGGCATAAGATACAAAACCAGTGCGTTCAAAGATGATGATCTCTGCCTGCTCGTCCAATCGTCTCAGCCGGGCCGCCGCCGTCGCGCCGCCGGCTACACCGCCTACAATCAACACTTTCATTTGCTTTCCCCCTTCTCCAACGGGCCATTCCAGCCGTCAATGCCGCCAATATTGGTCACTTGGACAAATCCCTGTTTTTTCAAATACGCCTCTGCCCGGCCGCTGCGCACGCCGCTGGCACAATAGACAAAAATGGGTGTCTGCTTGTCTGCCCGAAATAAATGCAGCTGCTGCAGGGGGCAAAGAACGCTCCCTGGCAGATGTCCTGCCGCATATTCTTCTTTGGTGCGCACATCCAGCAATATACTGCCGGATGTCTGCCGGGCTTTTTCTACGCCTTCTGCAAACGATGGCCGATGCCCAAAGAACGAAAAAAGGCTCATCATCCACGCCTCCTTTTTTTTCTCATTTTACCTAACCTTTTTGCTGCTCTTCTGTGATAAAGTTACAAACGGTCGTCCTGTTTGGCCTCCTGGGTTGCTTTTTCTGCCTCTCTTTGGCGCAGGGAATAGACGCAGCCGCAATAATCCTGTCGGTAAAGGTCATAGGCCTTGGCCAGCTGCACCGACTGTTTATAGCCTTCTTTTTTCTTGAAATCGGCCACCAGATAGTTCACCTGATACTTCTTTGCCAGTTCCTCTCCAATGGCATTTAACAGCGGCGCATTTTTGTGGGGGCTCACCGAAAGGGTGGTGGTGAAAAAATCGGCCCCCTGTTGTTTGGCCGCCTTGGCCGTTTCCTCTAACCGCAGCCGAAAACAAACTTCGCAGCGGCTGCCCCCTTCTTTTTCCTCCTCCAGCCCCTTGGTTTGGGCAAAAAACCGCTCCGGATCATAGGGGGCAGAAAGAAAGGTCAGTTTCCCCGTAAAGGGCATTTTTTCGCAAAGCTCCCGCTGGGTAGCCAGCCGTTTTTCATATTCTGCCTGGGGGTGGATATTGGGGTTATAATAAAAGAGAGAAAGGTCAAAAAAATCCGTCAGCACCTTCATCACATAACTGCTGCATGGGCCGCAGCAGCTGTGGAGCAAAAGCTTCGGCCGTCCCTTTTGGTCCACCTGTAAGCCCTTCAGCACTTCTTCCATCTCTTTTTGATAATTACGCTTATTCACCTCGTTCCCCCCCTTCCTCCAGCTGTAACCCATAAATGCGCACGGCATTTTCATAAAACACTTTGTTCCAGGCTTCCTTGGGAATCAGTTCCTTCACAAACTGGATATAGGAAGGCACCTGCACAATGGGAAAATCGGTGCCAAAGACCATCCGGTCATAGTCTCCCACATAGCGCAGCCACATCTTCACCGTTTCTGCATAAAACCTGTTTTCTTCCAAAAATTGGGCCGGAGAAAACATCCCTTCCAAAATGCCGGATAAGTCAATGATGATATTTTTGTTCTTTTCGGCCACCGCCGCCGCCTCCGCCAAAAAGGGGTTTCCAAAATGGCACATCACAAAGGTGATGTTTGGAAAGCGCACCGCCAGCTCATCCAGCGTCAAGGGGTGGCTATATTGTAATAAGGCCCCCGGCTTGCTGCTGGCCACGGCCCCGGTGTGGATGGCCACCGGTTTGTGGTATGTTTCCGCCAAACGGTAAAAGGGCGTATAAATCTCATCGGTGACAAAAAAGGGATTATAGCCGGGATATAATTTCAGGCCCACACAGTTGGGGCGTTTCAAATTTTCCTCCACCTGCACCAAAAATTCCTCTGCCCGCTGTGGCTGAAAGACATGGCTGTCCAGCCCCACGCAAAAGCTCAAATAGGGCGGATACTGGTGGTTTTCCACCGTCGGTTCAAAATTTCCCATGACAACGGCATGGCAAATGTCGTTTTCTTCCATCATCTGCCGGATGCCTTCTTTCGTATAGCGATGGCCGCTGTGCGCTGCCGTCTGGGCAAAGGGGGCATAGTCTGGCCGGTAATGGATATGGGCATCAATGATTTTCATAGTCGTTCACCTCAAAAAGAGTATAGCATTTTTTTTGCAAAAAAACAGGACCAGATAACAATCTTCTTACAATTTTCTCCCCCCGTTGCCAAAGGCGCCTTGAAACGAGTATAATCAGAGGAGAACCAAAAAGGAGGTCCTTTCATGAAACAACAACTGCTTGCATCTGCCCTTTGTCTGCTGCTGGCTGTGCCGGCCTTTGGCGCACCTTTAACTGAAGGCAACACCGTCGTCGTGCCTTCCAGCACCGTTTATAATATCAATCCCTATAACCCGGCGGCCATCCATGGTGTGGGCGAAGGAGGCGCCTTAACCCTCTATACCAAAACCAAGGCCATCTCGCTGCCCCTTTCTTCCCCCCTGTACCGGCTCAATGACGCCTATGGCGATACCATTGCCTGTATCGACGGCGTTTGGGGCATCCAGCGGGAAATTGGCGTCATGACCTTAGACGGCAGCGAAGATTGGGAACCGGTGACCACCACCTCCTGGCAAAACAGCAACACCACCCTCTATCGGCTGGATTTGGAGGAGCCCATTGCCTGCGGCGCCGGTTTTGCCACCCATTTTGATGTGGTAAGCCACGAAACCCAAAAAACACGGGTCTACGATGGCATCTCCGTCTGCCCCGGCGGAGATGCCATCTATTTACGGGTGATGAAGGTAAAAAATATGAATACGCCCAAAACGCTTTCGGCTTGGCTTGCCGGACGGCAAGCAGCCCATGTGCCGGTGCAGTTTTTCTATTTAAAAGAAACGCCGTCCTTTGAACCCTTTGACGACAAAACCCAAAAGCTGCTTTCATCCACCGACTTTTCCCATGTGGTCACCAGCGATTTTTATGGAACCGAAGTAACAAGCCGCCCCATTTCCTCGGCCTTTCGCTCCGAAACGGTGCCGGAGGGCTTCGATTCCTTTTGCCGTGCCGTCACCGACATCCAAATTTTAGACGGCAACAACGGCTATTATCTCTCCTCCCTCACCCCCACCGAAACGGGGCTTTTGGTTTCCATCCAACGGGAGGATGGCACCCTCTTTACTGGGGAACTGGATCGATACGAAGCCGACCTGCTTTCCGACAAAAACACGGCTCTTCTTTGCACCAGCAACAAGGACGACGCCGTCATCACCTTGCAGCTGTATCTGCCTGCCCTCCGCTTTCCCACTCAGCCGGTCACCGGCGGCAGCTTTGCCACCACCGGCTTTGCCGACAGTGTCTATCAAGCCCCAGGACTGGTGGTGCCAGATCAGTTGGTGATTTCCGGCCAAAACGCCACCCTCTTTGGCCAAAATTTATTGGTGGATAGCCATGGGGGAATGGTGACGGCCTTTGACGGAGAAGAAGAACTGGGAGAAGATGCATGGAACCTTTCTTCCCTTTCTTCTGACCAGCTTTCTTTGCAGCGAAACGGCCAGACGGAAGCTGCCGTCACCATAGTAAATGCCGATACCCTGCCCAATTTACCCCAAAACTTACGGGTATTGCTGTTGGGCGACAGCCTCTTTGGGGAAGGGTACTATTCCCAATACCTGGCCCAATGTTTTGCCGCCGATGACACGCCCGTCACCTTCCTTGGCATCGGCACCGCCGGAGAAACCCACCACGAAGGCCGAGGCGGCTGGGCGACCTATGACTATTGCCACAGCCAAAGCAAATATGGCTACACCAATATTTTCCTCAACGACGGCCAATTTGATTTTTCCCATTATATGAACCGCCAAGGCTATGACGGCGTGGATGTGGTGGTGTTGCAGCTGGGCATCAACGACTTAAACCTGACCCACGACAACCGGCCGGAGGATGTCATCGGCCACCTGAATGCCATCATCAAAAGCATCCACCGCTATGACGAAACCATCCAAATTTATATCAACGCCCCGCTGCTGCCCTTTGGCCAGCTGGAAACGCTGCCAGATAAAAACAAGCGGCTCCATCTGACCGAAGCCATGCTTGCCGCCTATGAAAACCGGCAGGCGGAGGGAATTTTCCTGGTGCCTGTCTATGCCTTTGTGGATCCCTATCTGGACTTTAAGCTGGAAGAACCGCTGCTGGATGAAGAAAACCAAGACGGCGCCTTTGTGGTCACCGACACCACCCATCCGGCCCAAAGCGGCTATGAAACATTGGCAGACACCACCTATCAGTATCTCAAATACGGCCAGTGGCTGAAAAATTAACAAAAGCATCTCCTACAGCTTGGAAAGGCCGCCTGGACCAAAAATCAACGCGAAACAAATAGCTGGAATCCTTTTTCTTTTCGAGGATTCCAGCTATCTTTCTTTTCTCAAGGGGAAGAAATGCAAAATGGTTTGGGATTTAAGGAAGGAAACTTACTTCTTTTCTCTGCGGAAACACATAAACCAATCCAGACAATATTGGTCCTCCGTCTGGTTTTCCATCCGCTCTTTGGCTACGCCGCAGCTGCCTGCTGTCGGCACAATGACATCATCACCTGGACGCCAGTCGGCTGGGGTGGCGCAGGCATCGGCATCGGCTTTTTGCAGGGCCAAAATGATGCGCTTGATTTCGTCAAAGTTTCGCCCAGTGGAAAGGGGATAATACAAAATGGTCCGCACAATCCCTTTGGGATCAATGACAAACACGGCCCGCACAGCCTGGGTATTGGACTGGCCTGGCTGAATCATGCCGTATTTTTTGGCCACTTCCATGCGGATATCTTCAATGAGGGGGAATGTGATGTTGATATTTTTCTTGCCATTCCATTCCAATTCCTGGATCTTTCTCAGCCAGGCAATATGGGCATACAGCGAATCTACCGAAAGCCCCACCAGCTCTGTGTTTAACGCCCGGAATTCGTCAATCATAGAGCCAAAGGTCATAAATTCTGTGGTGCAAACGGGAGTAAAATCGGCCGGATGGGAAAATAAAATCACCCACTTGCCTTCAAAATCGGCCGGAAAATGAATGGGCCCCTGGGTTGTGACTGCATCAAAAGCGGGAGCGGGATCTCCAATGAGCGGCATCGTATACATTTGTTCCATTCACATCTGCTCCTTTCTGTTTCATGTTTTTTGGGAGTCATTGCTCTGAGGGTTACTGTAGTTTTATTATAACTGATTTCATTCTTTTTGGCAATATATTCTTATAAAAAAATATATACTAAATAATAATCATTCTTTTTAGTAATGTTTTCCAACAGCCCGTTTGCCACCACAGCAGTCTGCAAAGAAGAAACCATTCTCCCTGATTTCTTCTGGAAAACTGCCCAGGCCACCTTCCAACCACCATTTCAGGCAAACAAAAAAAGGCCAAAATCCTGGTTTTCGGATTTCGGCCTTTTCTTCTGATGCAGCGCCCAAGCAGCTGCCTGCTATGGCGTGCTTAAAATTCCATTTTTGCTTCCAAATAGCTTTCCAGTTCGGTGATAGGAATCCGCACCTGCGCCATGGTGTCACGTTCGCGGATGGTCACGGCTTTGTCTTCCAAGGTGTCAAAGTCTACGGTGATGCAGTATGGCGTACCAATTTCGTCCTGTCTGCGGTAGCGTTTGCCGATGCTGCCGGTTTCGTCATATTCCACATGGAATTTCTTTGCCAAGGTGTGGAAAATTTCTTCGGCAGGTCCTGCCAATTCCGGTTTTTTGCTCAAAGGCAGGATAGCGGCTTTGACAGGGGCCAGCGCTGGGTGGAAGTGGAGCACGGTGCGGATGTCTTTTTTGCCTTCTTTTTCGCTCACCACTTCTTCGTCATAGGCATCGCACAAGAAAGCCAGCGTCACACGGTCGGCGCCCAAGGAAGGCTCGATGCAGTATGGGATATATTTTTCGTTCTTTTCCTGATCGAAATAGGTCATATCCTGGTTGGAATGGTTTTGGTGCTGCGTCAAGTCAAAGTCGGTCCGGTCAGCCACGCCCCACAATTCGCCCCAACCGAAGGGGAAGAGATATTCAATGTCGGTGGTTGCTTTGGAATAGTGGCACAGTTCTTCTGGGCTGTGGTCACGGACACGGGTGTTTTCTTCGGTCATGTTCAAATCTTTGAGCCACTGGATGCAGAATTGTTTCCAGTAAGCAAACCATTCCAAATCGGTGCCAGGTTCGCAGAAAAATTCCAGTTCCATCTGTTCAAATTCTCTGGTACGGAAGGTGAAGTTACCAGGGGTAATTTCGTTGCGGAAGGATTTGCCGATCTGGCCGATCCCAAAGGGGATTTTTTTGCGGCTGGTGCGCTGTACGTTTTTGAAGTTGACAAAAATACCCTGAGCCGTTTCAGGACGGAGATATACCACGTTTTTGCTGTCTTCGGTCACACCCTGGAAGGTTTTGAACATCAAGTTAAACTGACGAATGTCAGTGAAATCCTTGGCGCCGCAGGAAGGGCAGGCAATGCCGTTTTCTTCGATATAGGCTTTCATTTTTTCGTTGCTCCAGCCATCTACCACTTCTTCGCCGCGGCCGATTTCTTTCAAATGTTCTTCGATGAGTTTGTCGGCGCGGAACCGTTCTTTACAAGCCTTGCAGTCCATCAAAGGATCGCTGAAGCCGCCCACATGGCCGCTGGCCACCCAGGTTTCTGGGTTCATCAAAATGGCGCAGTCCACACCCACGTTGTATTTGCTTTCCTGGATGAATTTTTTCCACCAAGCTTTTTTGATGTTGTTTTTCAGTTCCACACCCAGCGGACCATAGTCCCAGGTGTTGGCCAAACCGCCGTAAATTTCGCTGCCGGGATATACAAAGCCTCTGCCTTTGGCCAAAGATACAATTTTATCCATGGTTTTTTCTGCTTGATTCATATTTTTTCCTCCTTCTCTTCGTTCCATGGGAAATAAAAAACCTTTCGTTCCTCACCGTAGACGGCAAGGGACGAAAGGTATCTTCCGTGGTTCCACCCTTGTTGATGTGGCGATTGCCACACCCACTTTCTTTGTTGTCTGCTCCAAAGCGCCCTTCTCCTTTTTCGGCTGCGACTTTTCACCGGCCAGTCGCTCTCTGAAAACCTGCCAAAGGATACTCCTCTTCTTCCTTGCAGACC
>CALWLF010000083.1 GCA_944381455.1 uncultured Clostridia bacterium
TTCTGCCGCGTTTACCTTCTTTGATTTCTTTGACAGCAGCCAAGTCGATGCCGTTTTCGTCATAGATCCAGCCGTTGGAGTCGCTCATGGTTACGACTTTTGCACCGCTTTGCTGTGCTTTCTGGCAGGCATAGATGGCAACGTTACCGGAACCGGAGATGGCAACGGTTGCGCCCTGCATGGTTTTGCCTGCAGCTTTCAGCATGGCATTTACCAAGTAAACCAAGCCATAACCGGTGGCTTCTGTTCTAGCCAGAGAGCCGCCATAGGTAAGCCCCTTGCCGGTCAACACGCCTTCATACAAACCGGTGATGCGTTTGTACTGGCCATAGAGATAACCAATTTCACGGCCGCCAACGCCAATGTCGCCGGCAGGTACGTCGGTATCCTGGCCGATGTATTTATAAAGTTCTGTCATGAAGCTCTGGCAGAAAGCCATCACTTCTCTGTCGCTTTTGCCTTTAGGATCAAAGTCGCTGCCGCCTTTGCCGCCGCCGATGGGAAGCCCGGTCAGAGAGTTTTTGAAGATCTGTTCAAAGCCCAAAAATTTGATGATGCCCAAGTTTACCGAAGGATGGAACCGAAGGCCGCCTTTGTAAGGACCAATGGCGCTGTTAAACTGTACACGGAAGCCACGGTTTACCTGTACTTTGCCGTTGTCGTCCACCCAAGGCACGCGGAACATGATCTGTCTTTCTGGTTCCACAATCCGTTCCAGCAAGCCTGCTTTTTCAAACTGTGGGTTTTGGTCGATGACAGGTTTCAAGGTGTTCAGCACCTCGGTTGCTGCCTGATGAAATTCTGGCTGGGCCGGATTTTTGGCAATCAAATCCGCCAACACGCTTTCTACATAACTCATAATTCTTCTACCCCCTTATATGTAGTTGAATTTTTATTCCTCCCTATTATACCCAGAAATCTCCTCCGTTACAATAGTTTTTTCTTCATTTTAGCATAGTTTTTATAAGAAACAGCATTTTTCTCAAATTTTTTGCAGAATTTGGGCCAATTTTCGTTTTTTTCGTGCGTTTTTTTATCAGATGGCGTATAATGGTTACGAATATACGAATCAATACACTAGAAAGGATTGCCCATGGACACACCTTATCTCAGTTTAAACCAATGGCTGCGCCAGCAATTTCAAACAAAAGTCATCAAACTAAGCCTCAACGCCAATCTGGGCTGTCCCAACCGCCAAAACGGAAAAAGCGGCTGCATCTTTTGCAGTGCCGGCGGCAGCGGCGACTTTGCCGGGCCAAAAGAGGCCTCCATCACCGACCAGCTGCAGCAGCAAAAAACGCTGTTATCAAAAAAATGGCCTGCTGCCCGCTATATTGCCTATTTTCAGGCCTATACCAATACCTTTGCCCCGGTGGATGTGCTGCGCAGGCTTTATGAAGAAGCCTTGTCCACAGAAGGCGTGGTGGGGTTGGCCATTGCCACCCGGCCCGACTGTTTAAGCGAAGATATTCTTACCTTATTAAAGGAATTTTCCATGCGGACATTTTTGTGGGTGGAGCTGGGTTTTCAGACGGCACAGGAACAGACGGCCCGTTTCATTGGCCGGGGATATGACAACGCCGTCTATGACCAGGCCGTCTTTCACCTGGCCGCCCGCCAGATTCCCGTGGTGACTCATTTGATTTTCGGCCTCCCTGGTGAAACGGCAGAAGATATGCTCTCTTCTGTGCGCTATGTCTGCCGCCGCCCCCTGTGGGGCATCAAGCTGCAGCTGCTGCATGTGCTGCGCCAAACGCCGCTGGGCCAGCAATATGAAACGGCGCCTTTTCCCCTTTTGGACCAAAAAACCTACCTGGAGCTGCTCTGCCGCGCCCTGCCGCTGATTCCGCCCCATGTGGTCATCCACCGGCTCACCGGCGACGGTCCCAAAAAGGATTTGATTGGCCCCTTGTGGAGCAGCAACAAAAAAGCTGTGCATAACGCCATACAAAAGGCATTTGTAGACAAAAACATCTGCCAAGGTTCGGACACTTTCGCCAAAGAATGCGAAAATTACTATCCGGCGCTTTTTCTCTCTTGTCGAAATGAAGGTTTTGATATATAATGAATGTTGCTCTTTTTATGAGAAAAAATTAGGAGGGAATCATCCATGTCAGACGATGGCACACTAGCAGAAAATAAACTCATTTTATTATATCTGCTGCAAAAAATGAATATCGCATTGTCCAACAATGACATCTGCCAGTTTGTCATGGAACAAAATGTGATGGACTATTTTCAAGCCCAAAACTATTTAAGCCAGCTGGTGACGGCCAACTTTCTGGAAGAACAGACCGAAAGCGGCTCCACCCGCTACCAGGTGACAACAAGCGGGCGAGAGGCCCTGGGCTTTTTTGAAAACAGGATCAGCCCCTGGCTGAAAAATGCGGCCAATGAATATATTGCCAATAACAAAAGCCGCATCAAATCGGAATATGAAACTTCTGCCAATTATTTTCCGGAAATCAATGGGGAATATCTGGTCAAGTGCGCTGTCTGCGCCCTTGACGGCACCCAAATTATGGAAGTGGACGTCACTGTTCCCACCAAAAAACAGGCGCAGATCATCTGCACCAACTGGAAACAAAATGTCAACCATATCGTTTCTGATATTTTTGCCAGCCTCATTGGCACAGGAAAGACCACACCAAAAGCTTGACCAAAACACCTTGTAAAAACAAGGTGTTTTTTATTTTTTCAAAAAACACTTGACGTGCACTTGTTGTTATGCTATACTCCTTTTATAGAAATGAAGTTCACTTGAAGTGATAGAGAGGATGCGTGATGATGTTATCAAAATCCACCTGCTATACCCTGCTGGCTCTACTGCCCTTTGCCACCAAAGAACCGGCTTCCTATTTAAAAAAAGAAGAAATTCTCTCCCAATCCATGCAGCTATACTGCAATACGGCGCACCCTGATTTTTGCCGCCAAACCAAAGGCGGCTATCTTTCCTCTGGACAAAAAGCCCTCGAATGGGCAATTCAGCAGGCATCCACGGTGCAGTTGCTGGAACGTATCTCATGGGGGCACTACACCCTCACCCAACGAGGGATGTGGTATTTGGAAGATTTTTCTCAGCAGATGGCCCTGCAAGAAACACTGCAACAGGAACCTCTTTTTCCTCTGCAACAATCCAAACCCTATTGCAGCTCTACCAAACTGCCAAAGCCCACATCCCACTGCGCCAAGCGGCTCTGCTTCGCCAGCAGATAAACTGCTCTGCCAACACCATTGGCCCAAACACACTTTAAAATAGAGAAAGGAGTCTGCCATATGAAAAAAATAATCGCTGTCTATCAAATGACCGTATACGACGATGGCTCGATCCAACTGGAACCACTGGCACAAGATGCTGCCGTTTCAACAGAAAGTGCCGTCAAAGAAGAGGCTGCCTTGGAGGAAGAGGACTATACTGCTTTTTTTGACCATCTGGAACTGCCAGAAGTTACCACCATCCTTTCCCCGCCTTCACAACGGATTCGCCAAATCATGTGGGTTGTTTCCCATGCCAACGCCTTGGTTTCCAGTGGACTGGGATGGCAAGGCACCCCCTTTGCTTCTCTCAACAAAATCATCAACCGCTGCTATCGAGATGCTGCCGCCCATTTTTCCGTTTCACCGCAAACCATTGCCGATAAAACCCTGCGGCAGCTGAATATCCAAAAGGCTGATTTTGTCAGAGCCTTACAGGCGCTGTTTACCCAGTGCCATACATTGGAAGATGTCTTTTCTTCCACGTTCTATCATCTGTTGGAACAAGCCTCTGCCGCTTCTGCCGATGATTTGGTGTATGCCAATCAAGCTTTCTCCCAGCTTTTTTCTGACGAAACGTTTACAGGCGAAAACAGAGAGGAATCCATTGGGGCAGAGGAACAACCGTTTTGGGAATAAGCTTTCTATTCCTATGGATAAAAAAAGGGTATCGCTTTCTGCGATACCCTTTCACACTTCTGAGGGCATGATAGCCCACAATAAAACATAAACCACCAAAACCGGCGTCCGCAGCAGCAGCAAAAGCAGCACCGCAATCACCCGCACCAGCGAAGCATCCAGCCCAAACCGCTGGGCAAGGCCGCCGCAGACACCAGCTATTTTTTTGTTTTTCGACAAACAAAGACGCATCTTTTTGCCGCTCCCTTCGTTCCATTTATTCATAGATACGAAAAAAGACAAACCCAGTCTGCCAAAAAGGCCAAAATCACTGATTTTTTTCCACCATTTCGCCCGTTTCTTCCCGTTCCTTTGGCCAAAGCACTTCTTCCAGCACAGCCCAAAGCTCTGCCACCCCGGCCTTTGTTTCACCGGAAAACGGCAGCAGCCGGTCCTCTTTGCGCAGCC
Source organism: uncultured Clostridia bacterium (assembly GCA_944381455.1). Lineage (GTDB taxonomy): Bacteria > Bacillota > Clostridia > Lachnospirales > Anaerotignaceae > Neoanaerotignum. Next base: position 4,342 of record CALWLF010000083.1, read on the forward strand.
CAAGCCCTTTGCGGATCACCGAAAGCTGTTTTTGAATCTGGCTGCGGTTGATTTTATCCATTTTGGTGGCTGCCACAATGATGTCATACCCATAATGGCGCAGCCACTCATACATCATCACGTCGTTTTTGCCCGGCTCATGGCGAATATCCACCAGCAGCACAATGGCCTTCAGCTCCTTGCGCTCGGTGAGGTAGGTTTCAATCATCCGCCCCCATTTTTCAATTTCCGTTTTCGGCGCCTTGGCATAGCCGTATCCTGGCACGTCCACAATATACATCTTGTGCTCCACATCATAAAAATTGATGGTGCGGGTTTTTCCCGGCGAGGAACTGGTGCGGGCCAAGGCTTTGCGCCGCACCATGGCATTGATGAGGGTGGATTTTCCCACATTGGACTTGCCCACAAAGGCCACTTCCGGCAGGCCGTCTTTGGGATATTGGTCCATTTTTACGCCCACTGCCGCCAGGGACACTTGATTTACTTCCATATCGTTTCTCCTTCAACAAAAGCCGTTTTCCATACCTCTTCCATGCGTGCCGCATAGCAGATGGTCATGCCCTGCCAAACGCTTTTTTCCATTTCCGCCACATCGGCCTCGTTTTCCTTGGGAACAATCACCGTCAAAAGATTGGCTTGTCTTGCCGCCAGCAGCTTCTCTTTTAAGCCGCCAATGGCCAGCACACGCCCGGTGATGGTCACTTCCCCCGTCATCGCCACATCGGCGCGCACCTTTGCGCCCGTAACGGCAGAGCAGATGGCCGTGGCCATGGTGACGCCGGCCGACGGCCCATCCTTTGGCACAGCCCCGGCAGGGATGTGGATATGTACGTCTTTTTTCTCAAACAAATCGGCCGCTCTGGCCAAGTTCTCCAAGCTGCGGACATAGGTCAAGGCTGTCTTTGCCGATTCCTGCATCACATCACCCATGCTGCCTGTCAACACCAGCCGTCCCTTGCCCTCTGTCAGCACCGTTTCTACTTCCAGCGTTTCTCCGCCCACAGCCGTCCAGGCCAGTCCGCGCACGACACCCACCAGAGGCGTTTCATTGGCCATCAGATGGCGCACCTTCGGCGTCCCCAGATAGCGGCCGACACCTTTGGCCGTCAAGCGGATGGGACGGGTGCGCCCCTTCAGCCGCTCTTTGACCACTTTGCGGCAGATTTTGCCGATGGTCCGTTCCAGCTGGCGCACCCCGGCTTCTCTGGTGTATCCTTCTGCCAAAGCGATGACGGCGCCTTTTTCCAGGCGCAGGTCCTCTTTTGTCAGTCCAGCCAGTTCCAGCTGTTTGGGATAGAGATGGCGCAAGGCAATTTCCACCTTTTCATCCAATGTATAGCCGGAAAGAGAAATCACTTCCATCCGGTCCCGCAGGGGACCAGGAATTTTTTCCACCTCGTTGGCCGTACACAAAAACAGCACCTGGGAAAGGTCATAGGGAATTTCCAGATAATGGTCTGTAAACTGGTTATTCTGCTCTCCATCCAGCACCTCCAGCAGCGCCGCCGCCGGATCTCCGTTATAGGAAACAGAAAGCTTGTCCACCTCATCTAGCAAAATCAGCGGATTGATGACGCCGGCCTGTTTCATGGCGTTTAATATCCGGCCGCTCATGGCGCCCACATAGGTGCGGCGGTGGCCGCGGATTTCGCTTTCATCCTTCACGCCGCCCAAGCTCATCCGCACATATTTGCGCCCCAAGGCCCGGGCAATGGATTTGGCGATGGACGTTTTCCCCACCCCCGGCGGGCCTGCCAGGCAGAGGATGGTGGCGCCCATGCGCCCCGTCTGCTGCTGCACAGCCAAAAATTCCAAAATTCGTTCTTTGACTTCCTTTAATCCATAGTGGTCTTCTTGCAGCACGGCTTCGGCCACAGCAATGTCCACTTTTTCTTCTGTTTTTTCTTCCCAAGGCAGGGCCAAAATATGTTCCACATAATTGCGGGATACATTGGCCTCCGGGGCAGAGAGGGCCATTTTTTTCAGCCGCTCGCTTTCTTGCTCCACCACGGCCATGGCCTGGGGCGGCAGATGCTTTTCTTTGGCCGCCTGGACATAGCCGTCAGCCAAGGCCGTTACGCCGTCTTTATCCCCCAGCTCTTCTTGGATCACCTTCAGCTGTTCCCGTAAATAGTATTCCTTCTGGGCCTCTTCCATCCGTACCCGGACTTTTTTATCCAGTTCTTCTTTCAGCTGCAAAATTTCCAATTCTTCATTGACTTTTTGCAGCACTGCTGATAAGCGGCAGACGCCATCTGTCATTTCCAGCCATTCTTGTTTTTCTTCCGGCGAAACTTGGAGCCCTGCCGCAATGACATCGGCCATCTGACCGGCATTTTTGGCCGAAACCACATTGACCATGGTGTCATTTTGGCTGCCTGGCGCACCCAAACGGACATAGGCGTCATATTTTTCCGCCGCCAGGCGCATCATAGCCAGCACACTGGTGCTCTCTTCCCGTTCTTCTTCTTGGGGCAAAGGCGTAAAGTCTGCCTGCTGGCAAGGCTCGCCTTCTAACAGCGCTTCCAGTTTGCCGCGGGAAAGCCCCTCTGCAATCACATGGGTCACATTGCCCGGCAGGCGCAGCACCTGCTTGATTTTCATTACCGTGCCCATCTGGCACAAATCGTCAAAGCCGGGGTTTTCTTCCTCGGCCTGCCGCTGTTTTACCACGAAAACCAGGTTTTCGCCGGCCTGGGCTTCTTCCAGCGCCCGCAGCGATTTTGCCCGTCCAATGGGAAAGCTGATGACCATATGGGGAAAAATCGTCATGCCCCGCAGGGCAATGAGCGGCAAAATCTGTCGTGTTGTCATTGTTCTCACCTCAAATAAATCAATTCACATTATTATACACCATTTCCCCCAAAGGAACAAGAAAAAGCCGTTTTTTCCCTGTTTCATAAAAAAACGCCCCCGTTTTCCGGAGGCGCATAGAAAAAAGAAGAAAAAAAATCTTAACCTTGGATGGTTTCTGTTTTCCAAAGGCCGTGCAAATTGCAGTATTCATAGGCAGCCACAAAGGTTTCGCCTTCGGCCAAAGCAAAGGTTGCCACTGGTTTTTCGCCAGGATAGGTGGTTTTGATCTGTACCCCTTGGCTCGTTTCCAAAGCCACAAAGGAAATGTGGTGTTCTTCCAGCATCGGGTGTTCCACTTCGCCCACACAGACGGTCAGCACATTGCCGTTTTTCGTCACCTGAGGCACATGTTTTTCCTTGGCCGCATCCACTGTGTTTGCCACCAGCTCTGTCATTTTCTGGCCGCAGCACATCACCGGCACGCCCTTATCTTCCAAAAAAGTAATGATATTTTTGCAATGGTCACAACGAAATACGCGGAACATAATCAACACTCCTTTTTAAATAATAATTATTCTTAAATAATATTATACCTATTTTTTTCTATTTGTACAGCCCTATTTTTTCACAAAAAAGGGATGGGTATCTCTCTTTCTTTTTATGCTTCTTTTTGGCTTCTGGCCCATTTGGCCGCTTCCATCCCGGCAATGGCGCCGTCGCTGACGGCCTTGGCCACTTGGTAAAGCCCTGGCACACAGTCTCCGCAGGCAAATAGCCCCGGCACATTGGTCTGCATCTGCTCATCCACCACCAGCTGGGCGCCGGCCGTTTCTGCACCAATTTTTTTGGCCAGATCCACAACACCGGCCACCCCTTCTGCCACAAAAAGCCCGGCCAAAGGCACCTGGGTGCCGTCTGCCAGTTCCACTGCTTCCACCGCATCCGTTCCCTGTACCGATGCCAAAGGCCGCTCTTCCACCAAAATTCCTTCTGCCACCGGCACAGCCATCGGCCGCCCATTGGTGAAAATCGTCACAGAAGAGGCCAAAGGCAGCAGTTCCTGGGCTTCGTGGAGGGCATATTCTCCATTGCCCAATACGCCGACGGCCTTTTGCCGGTAAAAAAATCCGTCGCACACGGCACAATAGCTGACTCCCTTGCCTTCCAGCTCTTGGATCCCGGCCAAAGCCGGCGTTTTTCGCATGGCGCCCATGGCCAGCACCACACTGTATGCCCGATAAGAGGCTTCATTGGTGGTCACCGTCAGTGCATCGGTAAAGCCAAGCCCCACCACTTCTTCGCTTTTGATTTCCACGCCCAGCCGCTGGGCCTGGCGGATGCCTGCCAAAAATAAGTCTTTTCCTGAAATGCCCTCTGGAAAACCATAATAATTTTCAATGGTATGGGCCCGCAGCAAGGCGCTTTCCTCCATGCCAATCACCAGCACCTTCAGCCCTGCCCGCACGCCATAAATGGCGGCCGAAATACCGGCCGGTCCTTTTCCTGCCACAATCAAATCATACATTGTTTTCCCTCCCTCGATAAGTTATCCAAAAAAAGGATTTTTATGCAAAAAACGGCGCTGTCCTGCCGAACAATGCGCCGTTTGAAACGTTTTCATTGAATGGGACCACTGGCAACCAGCGCCTCATAGACAATTTGTATGCCATAGACAATACAAAAAATCATAATCATCCACCAAATGGCCGTCTTTGGTTCTCCTTCTTCCTTTTTTGCCGTTCTTTTGCGTCCGCCGATGAGCCGTTCATATACCGTCAAAGGACGCTGTTTTCGATCACTTTCCAGCTGCATTTTATAGTCCTTGATTTTTCGGAATTCTTTATCATCCAACACGGTTCACCTCCTTTTTTCTCCTGCGCTTTCATTGTATGAAAAAACAATCCCTTTGTCAAATGAAATCCATGCCCGTCAGCCGGTACAAGTCTGTCCTTCTGTTTTGAAACAGCCCCAGCTGGCTGCGGACTTTTTTCCCTTCCTCCAGCGAAATGGGCGCCATCACAAAGCCAGGCTCCTCTCCTGCTTGAGTCAGTATCCGTCCCCAGGGATCGATGATCATGGAGTGGCCGTAGGACAAATAGCTGCTTTTTTGCCCGCATTGGCCGGCGGCCAAAACATAGGCCCCGTTTTCCACAGCTCTGGCCCGCAGCAGCACTTCCCAATGGGCCTCTCCAGTGGCATAGGTGAAATTGGCCGGCACTGTAAACACTTGGGCTCCTTCCAGCGCCATCAGGCGAAACTGTTCTGGAAAACGCAAATCATAACAGATGGCAAAGCCCAGATTGCCCACCTCCTGTGTCTGTGCCACCACAAACCGGTGTCCCGCCGAAACACTGCTGCTTTCTTTTACTTCCGCGCCATGGGGTACCGATGCATCAAACAGATGAATTTTTCGATAAGAAACCACAGGGCGGCCTTTGGGATCAAAAAGAATGCTGGTATTATAAGGCTTGCCTTCCGGCCCCGGTTCAAACAGCGTGCCGCAGTGCAGAAAAATATGCAGCTCCCGAGCCAGCGCCTGGTATCGTTTCATGGCAACGGCATAAGTCTGCTTTGCCTGCTCGTTGCTGCACCGGCCTTCATAGACAGCGTGCTCTGGCAAAACCACCAGCTTTGCTCCTTTCACCGATGCCTGACGGATGAAATGCTCCGCCTGCTCCCAGTTATCATCGATGTTTTTTTTCGTATCCAGCTGAACCGCTGCTGCAAGATATGTCATACCCATCCCCCCTTTTCTTTTATTATATACGGTTTTAAACAAAAAAACTTGTTTTTTTGCAAAAAAAATGGCCAAACCGAAGGATTTGGCCATTTTCTCGCTTATTCTTCTTTGGGAAGCAGTACCCCCGCCAAGTCATCCCCAGGCGACTGGGCCCAGGGATCACCGGTAACGGCAAACATTTGGTCATGGCGTGCTTCTTTGGTTACCTGACGAATGGTGTCTTTGGCCTTTAACACATCGTCCCGCAGGGCAATGCCAAGGCCTGGGCGGTTACTCAAAAACAGATGGCCGTCTCGAATATCCACCCCCACATCCGTAATATCAAAGGTCTGATACAGCGCCCGGACCGTTTCAATGCCATTGGTATTGGGGCAGCTGATCATCAAATGGGCCACCACCATGGTCATCACCGGCGAACCGCAGTTGTGGGTGGTCACAGGCAGATGATATGCCTCGGCCATGGCCGCAATTTTCTTGCATTCGGTGATACCGCCGCAATAGCTGACGTCAAACATGGCAATGTCGCAGGCATCTTTTTCAAACAGTTCCCGAAACTGGTATTTGGTGGCCAACCGTTCGCTGGCTAAAATGGGTAGTTTTGTTTTCTTTCTCAAATTGGCAAAACAGGTGATATTATCCACCGGAATGGGATCTTCAAACCACATGGGATCATATGGTTCCAGCTCTTCTGCAATACGCACTGCCATGGGCAAATTCCAGCGGGAATGGCCCTCAAAGGCAATTTCCATTTTATCGCCCACCGCGTCACGAATTTTTTGGAAAGGAGAAAGACCTCTGCGAATATCGGCCCGGCTGATATACTGGCCGTTATAACGGGTGGAAAGCCCGTCCATGGGCCAAATTTTCATGGCCTTGATGCCGTTTTTCAACAAATCCTTGGCCAGTTCTCCGGCGTCTTCCATAAACCATTCCCGGTCCCGCACCTTGCCATAGCTGATGCAGGTGTTATAAATGCGCAGGCTTTCTTGGGTTTTGCCGCCCAATAAATCATAGACCGGCATTTGGGCAGCCTTTCCTTTGATATCCCAAAGCGCCATGTCCACAGCCCCCATGGCCCGCATTTCTGCGCCCATATAACCCGTATAATTGGCGCTGTCATACATCATGGCCCATAATTTTTCATTTTCCAGCGGATTTTGTCCCAGTATGATTTCGGCGCAAAATCGATGGACAGCCACTTTCGTTAATTCCACCTTATCGGTGGCTTCTCCAATGCCGGTGAGGCCCTCATCGGTATGCACCAGCACCCAAAGATGTCTGGGGTGGGCCGGCAGTTGTATGGTTTCGACGGCAGTGATTTTCATAAAAGCGCCTCCTTTTTTAGTATGTAACATACTAGATAATGGGGAAAAACAGCGCTTTTCGCTTGGAAAAGCGCTTGTTACTTTCACTATAGCGCGCCTTACATCGTTTGTCAACGCTCTTCGGCCAAAATGGTTTTACAGCGGTCAAAATGGCGTACAAAACTTTCCACCACATCTTCCACCCGCCCCATGCTGATGGCATCGATGATGGCTTGGTGTTCTTCCAGCACCCGCAGCGTGCGCCCTTCACTATATAAAGAGCGGATGCCCAGCAAATGGATTCTTGCCCGCAGCCGGTCCATGCTTTCTGTAATTTGGCGGTTGTGCAGATAATCGATGATTGCCCGATGGAAGGCAAAATCATGGGCCATCCATTGTTCCACCGACTCGTCTTTTTCAAAGGATTCTTTCTGCGCCTGATTGTGTTTTTTCAGCTTCTGTACCAGCGCTTTGCTGCGGGAAGAAGCTGCATTACGGGCTGCCATGCAGGCGCAATAGCTCTCCAGCGCCGCCCGATAGCCAAACAGTTCTTCCACCTCTTCTGCCTTCACCTTTTTTACGGAAAAACCCTTGTTGGGATAAACCTGCAAAAAGCCTTCCTGGGAAAGCTGCATCACCGCCTCTCGCACCGGCGTGCGGGAGATGCCCATCAAATCAGCAAAGTATTGCTCGCTGTAGACTTGGGTTGGCAAAATTTCCCCCTTCAAGACGGCATGATATAAATAATCATAGGCTTGATGTTTTAAGGTTATTCGTTTAATCATTGGTTCACCTGCCAATCTTGGCTAAAATCCGGTCCAAAATCACATTGGAAACTTCTTCTTTTGTCATCTGTTCCAACTGTTCTTCCTTATCTTTCGTAATCAGGGTGACAATGTTGGTATCGGTGCCAAAGCCTGCCCCTGCCTGTTTTAAATTGTTGGCCACAATCATATCAATATTCTTTTTCACCAATTTTGCTCTGGAATTTTCCAGCATATGTTCTGTTTCCATGGAAAAACCACACAAAAACTGGCCTTCCCGGCGGTGCTGGCCCATATACTGGATGATGTCGGGATTGCGTTCCAGCTCCAAAACCAAATCGCCGTCTTTTTTCTTGATTTTTTCTTCTGCCACCTGTTTGGGCCGGTAATCGGCCACGGCGGCCGCTTTGATGATGATATCATGGTCCAAAAAACGGCTTTGGAACACATCAAACATCTCTTGGGCACTGGTGATGGGTACTGTTTCCAAAAACCTTGGCGCCGGCAGACTTGTTTTTCCGCTTACCAGCGTCACCTGTGCCCCCCGCCGGGCTGCTGCCTTGGCCAGTTCATAGCCCATCTTGCCGGTGGAATGGTTGCTGATATAGCGCACCGGATCCATGGCTTCCATGGTGGGGCCGGCCGAAACCATCACCTTCAGCCCTGCCATATCCTTTTTGTGGGCAATTTCTTGCACTACATAATCCACCAGCGTCTCTTCGTCCGGCAGCTTTCCTTCCCCCGTATCACCACAGGCCAGATAGCCGCTTTCCGGCAAAATCACCGTATAGCCAAACCGTTCCAGCTTTTGCAGGTTGTCCTGCACAATGGGGTTACGGAACATGGCCGTATTCATAGCCGGCGCCACCAGCACCTTACAGCGCATGGCCATGGTGCTGGTGGTCAGCATATCATCGGCAATGCCGTTTGCAATTTTTCCAATGACATTGGCCGTTGCCGGAGCCAGCAGCATCACATCGGCCAGCTTGCCCAAAGAAACATGGGCCACATGAAACTGGAAATTGCGGTCAAAGGTATCTACCAGACATTTGTTGCCGGTCAATGTTTCAAAGGTAATGGGATGGATGAAATGGCAGGCGTTTTCTGTCATGATCACATGGACATCGGCATGGAGCTTTTTCAATTTGCTGACCACATTGGCCATTTTATAGGCCGCAATGCCGCCGCTGACACCAACCACCACTGTTTTTCCGCTTAACATAGGGGAATTCACCTCTCAGATACAAACATTTTTATGATATTTTGTCATATTTCCTTTATTATAGCAAAAAACCCCTTGCCCCGCTACCCTGAAATTAACAAAGCAGCGGAGCATGTATAATAATTATCATTTTTACTTGAAAATAATTCTCTTTTATTGTATGATAAACCTAACTAAAATTGTTCCAAAAAAGGACCAGATTCTACACAAGGAGGTATCTTTCATGAAAAAACGCACATCATTGGCACTGATTGTCCTGCTGCTGTCTTCTCTCACTGCCTGTCAATCCTCGGCTCCTTCCTCCTCTGCCGCAGAGGCGCCAAAGGAAACGGCCATCGATGACCGAAAGCAAAACGCCAATACCATCTATTTTGCCGGCGGATGCTTTTGGGGTGTGGAAAAATATATGGAAGCCATTCCCGGTGTCCTTGATGTGGTCAGCGGCTATGCCAACGGCACCTGGGACAAGGAAGAACCGCCCACCTACAAAGACGTTTCCACCGGCCTCACCGGATTTCGGGAAACGGTGGAGGTGGAATACGATCCGGAACAAGTCAGCTTGGATGCACTGCTGTTTTCCTTTTTCTATCTCATCGATCCCACCGTGGAAAACCGCCAAGGTCCCGACGTGGGCAGCGAATACCAAACAGGCGTTTATTACACCAACGAAGCAGACTGGGAAACCATTGCGCGCATTGCCGCCATCGAAAAAGAGCGCTATCCCGCCTTTTTGGTGGAACTGGAACCACTGGAACTGTTTTATCGCGCCGAAGAGGAGCACCAGGACTATCTGGCCAAAAACCCCAACGGCTACTGCCACATTGCCCCGGGGCAAATCAACTGGATCAGCAAAATGCAGGTGGATCCGGCCAATTACCCCCGCCCAGACGACGAAACCATCCGCCAGATGTTAACTCAGGAGCAATATGAAGTGACCCAGCAAAATGCCACCGAGCCGGCCTTTGCCAACAAATATTATGACTTTGACGAACCAGGCATTTATGTGGATATCGTCTCTGGGGAACCGCTGTTTTCTTCCCGGGATAAATACCAGTGCAGCAGCGGCTGGCCCGCCTTTTCCAAGGGCATTGATGTGAACACCTTCTTTTTTACCCTGGACGATTCGCTGGATATGGAACGCATCGAGGTGCGTAGCCGTGCTGCCAATTCCCACCTGGGACACCTGTTCCAAAACGATCCCGAGTCCCCCACCAGCCAGCGTTACTGTATCAACAGCGCCGCCCTGCGGTTCATTCCTTATGAAGAAATGGATGCAGCCGGTTATGGCAGCTTCAAAAATCTAGTGGAAGAAGACGCCTTTGCCGTTTCTTATCAGGTGATTACACCCCAAGAAGCCAAACAATGGATGGACAACACAGAGGGCGTTGTGGTGCTGGATGTGCGGGAGAGTTTTGAGTATGATGAAGGACATATTCCCTCGGCCCTGTCTTTGCCCATCTCTGCCTTAAGCCCCACCAGCGCCCAAAAGGCCATCCCGGCCACCGATACGCCTGTTCTGGTTTACTGCCGCAGCGGAAACCGCAGCAAAGTGGCAGCCGGCCAGCTGACAGAATATGGCTATACCAATGTCATGGAGTTTGGCGGCATCAATGACTGGCCTTATGACGTTGTCAAAGAAACGCCTTAAACAAAAACCACCGCCTTTTTCCAAAAAGAAGCCATGGGTTTTCTTTTCGCCCCGTTTTGTTTGGAACTGGTGACCACTATCTTGAGACAAAAATCTTCAGCAAAAAAACAGCTGAAACCCTTGCTTATCAGGGTTTCAGCTGTTTTTTACTGCTCCATCTTTGTTTCTTTGGCCAAGGGCCGGCAAAATCCGCCTGCTTGTTTAGCTGAGGCTGTGTTTCACCCGGTCTCGTTCTTCTGCTTTTTTGGCATCATTCCACCGTTCTGTGGTCCCCACCAAATAGCCGGTGATCCGGCGAATCCGTTCAAAAGGACGGGCTTCCCCAAAATAGTATTTCAAATCCACATAATCGCCATCCAATGTTACTTCCATGGCTTTGATTTCTTTGTGTGGATGCTGGGTGTGGCCATAAGCCAAATAAGCATCGATTTCTGCCTGATCCAATGTTCCATTTGTTACTTTCACATCTACCATGGTGCATTCCTCCCGTCTGTCAAAAAGCACTTTACAATCTTTACAAAACAGGATATCATAAAATGAGAGAAAAATCTGTTGCAGCTGCAACAAAAAACAAAAATAGAAAGGAAATTGCCATGGACCTGACCCACTGCCCCTTATTTGAAGATGTCTCTGCAGAAGAGGTGGACAAAATTCTCCATTGCTTCTGCTCCAGTACCCGCCATCTGCAATCGGGAGAACTGCTAAACTGCGGCGACTTGGTGGGAAAAATCGGCGTTTTGCTCACCGGCGAAGCCAAAATCATCCGCATCGATTACGACGGCAGCCGCACCATGATGGAAACCCTCACCCCCGGCAGCGTCTTTGGCGAAGCGCTGGCCTTTGCCAACGGCCCTTTGGAGCAACTGTTTGTGGAATGCATCAGCAGCTGTGATCTCATCTTTTTTGCCTATACCCATTTCACCAAACGCTGCGCCAACGCCTGCGAGCATCATAATATTTTGCTGCAAAATTTATTCCGTCTTCTTTCCAAAAAAGTGCTCACCATGGCCAGCCGGGTGGAGGTGTTGAGCCACCGCTCCATTCGGGCTAAACTTCTTTGTTTTTTCCGCATTACGGCGGCAGAGGCCAAAAGCACCTGCTTTACCCTGCCTTTTTCCATTACAGCCTTGGCCGAATATATCTGCGCCGACCGCAGCGCCATGATGCGGGAACTAAAAGCCATGAAAGAAGAAGGACTGCTGCAAATGGACCGGCGGCAGGTGAAGCTGCTTTCCACCGGCGAAGAAGAATAATAAAATAGAGACCTTTTCGCTGCTTCTCATCAAAAAAAGAGCAGGTGCCCAAAGATACCAAAGGACACCTGCTTTTATTTTTCTCATAAAACGATTGCCGCCGTTCTTTAAACCAGCGGCAGCCGAGTGAAATCACAAATGAATTGATCGGCCGTTTCCGCAATGGCCGCCCGGTCCTCTGCTGCCGCTTCATCTGCCACAGCCACCACATAGGCACCGGCGCCTTTGGCCGCCTGTATGCAGTGCAGACTATCTTCAAACACAGCCACATCTTTGGCCGAAAGATCCAAAAACGCAGCCACCTGGGCAAAAATTTCCGGCTCCTGCTTGTTCTTGTTCAGCTCTGAACAGGTGTACACAGCAGAAAAATAGTCCAAAAGCCCCAGCCGCTCCAACGTCGGCAGCAAATATCCCTTTTCCGAAGCCGTCAAGGCACAAAGGGCAATGCCGGCCTCCTTGGCTTTTTTGACATAGTCCAAAGCCCCTGCTTTTGCCTGCACCCGCAGCGCATAGTCTTCTGCCACCATGGCAGAAATGGCGCCGATCATTTCCTCTTCTGTCGCCTTGAGACCAAGGCTTTGAAAATACAGCGCCGTTTCATGAAACGTCATGGTTTTATAAAACGACTCCACTCCTTCGGGCGGCGTGATCCCCTGGGAGAGTAGATACCGCCTGCCAATGGTTTTCCACACCGGCATACTGTCCAATAATGTTCCGTCCAGGTCAAAAATGTATCCTTTTTTCATGGGTTACTCGTTCTCCTTCGTTTCTTGCGGCAAGCGGATTTCTTCTGCATTGACCTGCTGCCAAAGGGCCATGTTTTGTTCGATGACAGCATTTTGCTGCCATTTTTGCAAATTTTCCTCAAAGACCTGGGTTTGAAAAATCTGGGTGAAATCTTCCCGCAAAGCCTTTGTCACTTCTTCCTCTGTAGCCTCTTGCACCTTGCCCACATAAAGTACGTAATAATACGCCCCTTCCGGCATCGGCTTACCAATAAAGCCCTCTGCTGCGCCGGAAAGCACTTTTTCTTCTTCTTCCAAGTCCTGTTCTTCCACTTCATACGGCCGCTCTGCGTCCAAAGAGTCATCTTCATTATAGGCGGCAAACACTTCTTCAAACGCTGTGCCTCCTTGCAGCGCGTCATACGCTGCAAGGGCCGCTTCTTCTGTGGTGCATCCAATGGAATAGACTGTCAGACGCCGCATCTGCATTTCCTTGCTTTCGCGGTATGCCGTTTCATAGGCTTGAAATTCTGCTTCGCCAATGGCATAACTGCTGACCACCGCCGCTTTCACCTTTTGAAACAGCTGTTTTTCCACCATCACCGTATCCAGCGCTGCTTTCGTTTCTGCCGAAACGGCACTGCCCGCCGCTTCATATTCTTTTACAGCACCATCGGCTTCCTCCTTGGCTGCTGCCTCTTCTTCTTCCGAAAGAGCAATGCCCATCTCGTCAGCCTGCTGGGCCGTCACTTTCACAGCAATGAGGCTGTTTAAAGCACTGTCTTTGGCCACATCCAGGGCGCTTCTGCCGTCAAAATCCGTCTCCCAGATATCCTCGCCGCCCAGCTCCTGAAAATTGCGGGCCGCCTCTTCCAGATACAGCACATATTCTTCTTTGCTCACTTCTTCGCCGTTGACGCTTAAAAAAGGTGCTTCCTTCGGCTCTTGTTTTTGACAGCCGCAAAGGAGTCCCAAAAGCAACAAGCAAACAAGAATCCCCGGCCAGATGTTCTTTTTTCCCATTCGAAAGCACCTCCTTTTTCATTTGTTTTCTTCCTGCAATTCCTTCAATAGTATTCTAACATATTCCAGCGGATCTGTACCATCTTTTTCACTCATTTTTATGGTAATAAACGGATGGGCCGCCACCGTAAACTGATAGCGCAGCGGCCAACGGTTTACGGCAGAGACAATGGCATTGGGATCCACTTTGGCGTCGCCTTTAAAGGTGGCGATGATTTTTTCTTGTTTTTGGACAATGCTCAATAGTTGCAGCCGATGGGCCTGGGCCTTCAGCAACACCACATCCAATAACGTCTGCACGCTTTTGGGCATGGTGCCATAGCGGTCTTCCAGCTCTTCTGCCATATCCTGATAGTCTTCTTCCGTTTGGATGGCAGCAATTTTTTTATAAAGCTCCAGCTTCTGTTCCTCGTTTTTAATATAAAAGGAGGGCAGATAGGCATTGACGTTTAAGTCCAGCATGGTTTCAAATTCCTGTTCCACCGTTTCACCCTGCAATTTTTTCACTGCTTCATCCAGCAGGCGGCAGTACATTTCATAACCCACTGCATCCATATGCCCATGCTGCTGGGCGCCCAGTAAGTTACCGGCGCCGCGGATTTCCAAGTCCCGCAGGGCCACTTTAAAGCCGGAGCCAAACTCCGTAAATTCCCGGATGGTTTGCAGCCGTTTTTCCGATACTTCGCCCAGGACTTTATCCTTGCGGTACAGCAAATAGGCATAGGCCACTCTGTTGCTGCGGCCCACACGGCCCCGCAGCTGATAGAGCTGGCTTAAGCCCATCCGGTCGGCGTCTTGGATAATCATGGTGTTGACGTTTGCAATGTCCAGCCCTGTTTCGATGATGGTGGTGCATACCAATACGTCGATTTCCCCTTCGATGAAGTCTTTCATGATCCGTTCCAGCTCCCGCTCGGTCATCTGGCCATGGGCATAAGCCACCACGGCATCCGGCACCAGGTTTTGCACCCGCAGCGCCTCTTGGGAAATGGTATCCACCCGATTATAAAGATAGTACACCTGGCCTCCGCGGGAAAGTTCCCGCTCGATGGCGTCCCGGATAAATTCCGGATCGCTTTCCATCACATAGGTCTGGACCGGGTGCCGCTGCCTGGGCGGCTCTTCCAGCACACTCATGTCTCGAATCCCAGCCAGGCTCATGTGTAACGTCCGGGGGATGGGTGTGGCCGTCAGGGTGAGCACATCCAAGTTTTCTTTCAGCGTTTTCAGCTTTTCCTTGTGGGCCACCCCAAAGCGCTGTTCCTCATCCACAATCACCAGCCCCAGGTCGTGGAATGTCACATCCTTGGACAACAGCCGGTGTGTGCCGATGACAATATCCACAAAGCCCTTGGAAAGCTCGTTTAAGGTTTCCTTTTGCTGCTTGGGCGTGCGAAACCGGCTTAACAGTCCCACCTTCACCGGATAATTTTGCATCCGCTCCGCAAAGGTTTGATAATGCTGCTGGGCCAAAATGGTGGTGGGCACCAAATAGGCCACCTGTTTTCCATCCTGCACTGCCTTAAAGGCCGCCCGGATGGCCACCTCCGTTTTGCCATAGCCCACATCGCCGCAGATGAGTCGGTCCATCACCTTTTGGCTTTCCATATCTTCTTTGACATCTTGGATAGCCAGCAGCTGGTCATCCGTTTCTTCATAGGGAAAGGTTTCTTCAAACTCCCGCTGCCACAAATTGTCCTTGGAAAAGGCAAACCCCACAGCCGCCTGCCGCTTTGCATAGAGGGCAATGAGATCCTCCGCCAAAATGGCCACGGCGGCCCGCACCTTGGCCTTGGCCTTATTCCAGTCCTGGCCGCCCAGCTTATTGAGCTTCACCCGCTCGGCACTGCCGCCAATGTATTTTTGGATGGCGTCCAGCTGATTGACCGGCACAAAGAGGCTGCCGCCGTCGGCATAGCTGATTTTGATATAGTCTTTATTGACGCCGTCCACCACAATTTGTTCCAAACCTCGGAACACACCAATGCCGTGGCTTTGGTGCACCACATAATCGCCCACCTTCAAATCGGTGAAGCTTTCCAATGTTTTTGTGTTCTTCCGCTTGGGCTTTCGGCTGCAGTTTCTTTTCTGGTCATAAATTTGGGCATCGCTGTAAATGGCTAACTTCAGCTGAGGATAGGCAAACCCGCGGCTTAACTGCCCTTTGATGACACAAATTTCTCCTTCCACCAGCTGCTTTTCTTCCGGCTGCTCCACATAGACAGCCCGCAGCCCTCTCTCCTGTAATTCCGCAGCGATGCGCCGCCCCTTATTTTGGCTGGGTGTTACAATGACCACCCGATAGTCCTCTTTGCGCATTGCTTCCAGCTCTTCATAAAAAAGCTGGGGCTGGTTTTGAAAGGCCGTTGTGCCCTTCACTTGAAAATGGACAATTTCCCGGATGGAAAAATCGGGGATGGAAGTGGCAATGGTGCTGCATAGCACCTGGCTGTATTCTTCGGCCTGCTTTAAAATCTGTAAATAGTCCCATAAGAGGCTGCCTTCTTTTTTCAGCAAATAGCCTTTTTCCATCCTGTTTTTAATGCTTTCGCCAAACTGCTGGGCCACGCGGCCCATGGCTTCTTTGATACGGGGCACTTCGCAAAAAAAGACCAGGGTGTCGGCAGGCATATAATCTAAAATACTGACCAGGTTTGGATAAAAATAAGGCAAAAACGCATCCACCGCCGACGAACGGCCTTCGTTAGCCAGTTTTTCCAGCGCCTCGCCCACCTTTTCCTTCATTTTTTCTGCCTCTTCCATCCGGCCTTTCTTTTCTAAGGCTGCCAACGTCTTTCGGTATTCCTTCTGCATCTCTTCCAAGGTTTTTTCCAGCCGTTCTTTCGTATAGACCACTTCTGCCATGGGAAAGAGCGCAATTTCTTTCACTCGTTCTAAAGACCGCTGGGAAAAGGCATCCATGGCACGGATGGTGTCAATTTCCGTATCCCAAAAATCCAGACGAAACGCCGTTTCTTCCACCGGAGAAAACACATCCAGTATGGAGCCGCGCAGGGCAAACTGGCCCTTGCCTTCCACCTGCTCTGTCCGCTGATAGCCCATTTGTGTAAGCTTCCCGCAAAGGTCGTCCATCTCCACCACATCGCCTTCTGCTAGATGCAGCAAAAATGGCAAAAAATCTGCCTTTGGCATCCGCTTATCCATCATCGCCTGGGCCGATAACACCACCACCGGCCGCTCCTGCGTCAGCATGGCCTGCACCACGGCGGCCCGGCTGCTGTCAATTTCCCGGCTGTGGACATCGGTGGTATAAAACAGAAAATCCCGTGCCGGATAATACAAGGCGCCAGGCTCAAACATCTCTAAATCATCCCGCAGCTCCTGGGCTTTTTTCTCGCTTTCTGTCACAATCAAAAGCGGCAGAGAAAGCCGCTGGCCCAGCACTGCCATCAAATGAGGCAGCTGCACATCGATGACACCCGTAGCCAAAGCCGGTGTCTTTTTTTGCTTGACGGCCTCCTCCAGCTGGCAATAGCCAGAAAGGCTGGAGAGTGCCTCGGTCAGTGCTTTCATGGTTTTCTTCACCTCAATTTATCTGTCCTTCCGACGCCGTCTGGGAAGGCTCTTTTTTTGCCTTGACAGACGTATTGACTTGGTTCATGGCCTGCTGCAGCCCTTGCCGCACCAATAAATCTACGGCCCTGGCTGCCAGGGCAATGCCGTCTTGCACTTCTTTTTGTTCATTGGCCGCAAAGCCGCTTAAAACATAATCGGCCAAGTCCCATTCGGCCGGCTTTGCCCCAACGCCCACGCGAATCCGCACAAACTGGCTGCTGCCCAAATGGGCAATGATATTTTTCATGCCGTTGTGACCGCCGGCGCTGCCCTTTTCCCGGATGCGCACGGCTCCCACCGGCAGGCTGATATCATCATAAATGACAATCAAATCTTCCACCGACAACTTATAAAACTGCATGGCTTCTTTCACGCTTTCCCCGCTGAGGTTCATAAAGGTTTGGGGTTTTAGCAGCACCAGCTTTTCCCCTGCAACAATCCCATTTCCTTCCAACGCCCGATGCTTGATTTTATTCACCGGTATATGGTATGTCTCCTCCAATCGATCTATCACTTGAAAGCCCATATTGTGCTTGGTTTGTTCATATTTTTTCCCTGGGTTTCCCAACCCGCAAATCAGTTTCATCGTTTGTTCTCCCTTCTGCCGGCGCAAACGGCAAAAAGCCGCCAGGCCAGTGCCAGGCAGCAGCATCATTCATCATAAAAAAGGGTGCCGAATTTCTTCGACACCCCTATCTTATTGCTTTTCTTCTCAAAAGTCAAGGCGCTTATCTGCCTTGCAGCGTCACTTCGTTTTCCAAAGGACGGCCTTCTTCAAAGGCTTTCAGATTTTCCAGCGTCGTTCTTGCAATGGCTTCCAATGCTTCGCTGGTGAAAAATGCCTGATGGGACGTAATCAATACGTTGGGATATGCCATCAGCTTAATCAGTTCGTTGTCTTGGATGATGTCATTGGAACGATCTTCAAAGAAATATTCGTCTTCTTCTTCGTATACGTCCAAAGCCACGCCCATAAATTTCCCGGCCCGCAGCCCGTCAATGAGTGCCTGGGTATCCACCAAGCCACCGCGGGAGGTGTTGACCAAAATCACACCGTCTTTCATCTTGGAAATGGAGTTTTTGTTGATGATATACCGGGTATCTGGAGACAGTGGGCAGTGCAGCGTAATGACATCACTCTTTTTCAACAATTCATCCAGCGCCACATATTCCACATCCAAGGAAGTGTCTGGATAAGGATCAAAGGCCATGATCTGCATGCCAAAGCCTTTCAAAATTTCAATCATCACTTTGCCAATTTTACCCGTACCAATGACACCAGCCACTTTGCCCCGCAAAGTAATACCCATCAAGCCGCTGATTTTGAAGTTAAATTCACGGGTTCTCGTATAGGCTTTATGGATTTTCCGGTTTAAGGTCAGCATCATGGCAGCGGCGTATTCGGCCACAGCCGTTGGAGAATAGCTTGGCACACGCAGCACGGTGATTTTGCCTTCGCAGGCTTTCAAATCGATGTTATCATAACCGGCACAACGGAGCAAAATCACTTTCACGCCCATGTCATAGAGCATATTGATGGATTTTTCGTCGATGACGTCATTGACAAACAAGCAGGCCGCATCACACCCATTGGCCAAGATTGCCGTATCAGAAACAAACCGGCTTTCATAGAACACAACGTCATAACCAAATTCTTTTGCCAAAGGTTCAAACCACAGCTTGTCATAGTCCTTTGTGTCATAAAACGCAATTTTCATTCCTGCATCCTCCTTATTTCACTCTAGTCTATTGTAAATCAAATCAAAAAATTTTATTCCTCTGTACCGGTTTTTTTACCGGTTTCACTACTAAAAAGATACAGGAAAGAACCATCTTTGTCAAGAGAAAAACAACATTTTTGTTAAAAAAATAACCGAAAATTGTGTGGTATTACCACCATACCACCGGATATTTTCCTATTTATTTCTATTTTTTCTTTATTTTCCCTTATTCTTTGTTAAGAAAACTTCAAGCTAGGTCAATTTTACCAGAGGACTTCTGATGAAATTTGTCAAAAAAAATTTATTTCTTTTGTCATTTTTAGATTCTCTTTGGCAAATTGTACCAATTGTATGCAGAATAAACACAAATGGCTCTAGGATAGCACACGGTTTTTTTGATGGCGGCTCCTGGTTTTGTCTGTGCCCCTGCACAAAGCAAATGGCGGCAAAAAAACGCACAAAAAACATCCACCCGCCTAGCGGGTGGTTTTTCCTATGCGGGCATAGCCCTATGTTCTTCGCTTATGCGTAAACGCATAACCTAGCCTGCCAACTGCGTGTCTGTTACTTGCTACCCTTAAAAGGG
>CALWLF010000084.1 GCA_944381455.1 uncultured Clostridia bacterium
ATGCTGCGGGCGGCCCAGGTGAAGGTGCTGCAGCTGGAAGAAGAAGAGTTTGACGCACCCCTTGGCGTTGGCACCGGGGCGGCTGTGATTTTTGGCACCACAGGCGGCGTCATGGAAGCGGCGTTACGCAGCGGGTATTATTTGGCCATGGGCGAAAACCCGCCGGTGGATGCCTTTTGCGCCGTGCGCGGCACAAAGCCTTGGCGGGAAGCCACGTTCCAGCTGGGTGAAGCCAAGCTGCGGGTGGCTGTGGTCAGCGGTTTGGCCAATACCAGAAAATTGGTGGAAGAAGTGAAAAAAGGCCGGGTGCATTATCACTTTGTGGAAGTGATGGCCTGTCCCGGCGGCTGCGGCGGTGGCGGCGGCCAGCCCATTTGGGAAGGACAAGAGCTGGGGGCTGTCAGAGGGGCCTTGCTTTATCAGCTGGATGAGGCAAACCCGCTGCGCTTCTCCCATGAAAATCCTTCTGTCATAGATGTTTATGCACACTTTTTGGGCCAGCCCTTGTCAGAAGAAGCCCATCATCTGCTCCATACGGACCACCATGGCTGGACAATGCCGCAGGCAGTTCGGGTGGAAGAATAAGACGGCAGCAAGGCAAAGCACCATGAAACACTGTGTCCAGTCTGCACAGCCAGAAACCCATGGCGTGAAAAAAGCTGGTTTGCCATAGCCGTATGAGAAAACAAAAGACAGCCGAACTCCTTTCATAAAAAGGAGTTCGGCTGTCTTATTTTTGTCTTTTTTGTAGCTGCTATGTCATTGGAATATGGTCTAAGATGTCATTGTACTTCTTTTGTCTGTTCCAGTTTTTTTACGGTCATTCGATGCAGTACCACCAAAGCAATCAGCAGTGCCCCAATGGATACTACCCAGGTAAGCACTAAACTTGTGGTAATCCCCGCCACCACATAGCCAACCAAGCAGCAAATAGCTGTCACCACGGCATAAGGAATCTGGGTGGAAACGTGGTCAATATGGTTGCAGGCAGCCCCGGTGGAGGACAAAATGGTGGTGTCCGAAATCGGGGAGCAGTGGTCGCCAAAAACAGAACCGGCCAGCGTAGCGGCTAAGGCGATGATGGTCAGATGAGGCGCCACTTTACTGCAAATGTCGGCAATGATGGGAATCAAAATGCCAAAGGTGCCCCAGCTGGTACCCATGGAAAAGGACAAAAACCCGGCCACTACAAAAATGATGGCAGGAATCAGCACAACAGGCATATTGCTTTGAGCCACCATGGTGCTGACATATTCTCCGGTGCTCAATAAATCCCGGCATACGCCGCTGATGGTCCAAGCCAGGGTTAAAATGATGATGGCGCCGGTCATGGATTTGACGCCTTCGCCAATGCCTTCCATAAAGGAGCGGAAGGTGATGATTTTTCTTGGGATAAACAGCAAAAAGGCAACAATCAGCGCACCAAAGCTGGAAAGCGCCAAGGCCGGGCCGGCATCGGTGTTGCCAAAGCCGTCGGCAATGGTCATGCCGCCTGCAAAATAACCGCCCACATAGAGCATAGATAAAATGGAGAAAATGATCAGCGCCACAATGGGGATCACCAGGTCCCAAACGGTGCCCTTGGGCGAGATTTCCAGGTTTTCCATTTCGCTGTTGCTGCTGGAGGAGATGGAAGACTGGCTGTAATCCAAATCGCCATGTTTCATGGCCATTTCTTCAAATTTTTCCATGGGGCCAAAGTCCAGCTGCCGCACAGAAAGCACCACCACCATCAGGATGGTTAAAATGGCATAAAGGTTAAAGGGGATAGACTGCATGAACGAATGCATCCCGTTTAAGCCGGTGTCGCCCATTTGGCTGATGACAGAGGCAGCCCAGGAAGAAACTGGGGCAATGATGCAGACGGGTGCAGCCGTGGCGTCGATGATATAGGCCAGTTTGGCGTGGGAAATGCGGTGCTTGTCCGTCACAGGGCGCATGACAGTGCCAACGGTCAGACAGTTAAAATAGTCGTCGATGAAAATCAATGCGCCCAGGGCGCTGGTGGCCAGCTGTGCGCCCACCCGGCTTTTGATTTTGGTGCTGGCCCACTGGCCGTATGCTTTGGAGCCGCCTGCCTTTGTGATGACCACAACCAGAGCCCCCAAAAAGCAGAGGAAAATGACAATGGGAATATTGCCGGCCAGTTTGTCGCTCATCAGTGTAACGGTGGTGTCCATGGTATGAATGGCCACATTCATCCATCCGTCACAAGTGTAATAGGCATAAATGCCTGTTCCTGCTAAAATTCCGATGAGCAAAGAAGAAATTACCTCTTTGCTGGCCAGTGCCAGCCCGATGGCAATGACCGGAGGCAGGATGGATAAAAACCCAACTTCGATTGGTTCCATGATTTGAAGTCTCCCTCCCTAAATAAATACGATCTTCCTTATGATTGCAATTTGTTTTCATAAAGACAATCATAACATAAGGCCAGGCCGGTTGCAAGAACAGGGAGGGAACTTCCAGGATTTTGTCTATTCTGCGGGAAAAAACAGTAAAATAGCAGCTATTTTGCATTGATCCATGGAGAAGAAGGGACAAAAGAAAACTTTTTTTCAAAATGAAAAAGAACCTGCTTTTGTCTGTAACACAAAGACGGATCAGTTTGAAAGGGGATCTGTTTTTTCAGGGGCGTCAAGGGCAGCAGAGCTGGGAAGCGGCAGCTGTTTTGGGGCAGCCGGATCGATGCTTTGTTCTGCCTCTTTTGTATCATCGAAAGAAGGCTCCTCTGAATCGAAGGCTGGTTCTGTCTCTTCTCTTTGGGCTGCAAAGAGAACTGCCTTTTGTTTGGCCGGAGCTGCAAGCTGCTGCTGCAAGGAAATGTTTTCCTGTTCCAGGCGAAGACGCAGGGCGGACCACTGGGCCGACTGCTGCAAAAGCTGGGTGCGGGCGTTTTGCTCTGCTTGTTTTTGCCGGTTTAGCTCTGTTTGCAGGGCGCGGATGGTCTGATCCTTTTTCTGGAGCAGTTGTTTCCAGTCTCCTGTTTCTTGCAGAGGCTGCGCAGGGCGGAAAAAGCCGGTATCCATCACCTGCATCTGGGCAGAAAGATAGCATTCTCCCCATTGGGATGCACCGAGGCACTGGGCCTTTTGTGCGGCAGCAAAGGGGGCATAGTGACGGCTGACCGGAAAGAAGGTTTTGCCGCCCGTTTGGGAAAAGGTATAAAGCAAACGGTTTTGCCCGGCGGCAGAGACAAACAGACCGTGGGGGCAGCAAAAAAGCGCCGTCAGGTGCAGGCCGGAGGCGGTATAGAGCAGCTGGGGCGTTTGTGCCGTTCCATCCACCACCTGGCGGTAGTAGAGCCTTGTTGTTTTTTCTGTGCCGTATAAATAGCAAAGATGTAATACGCCTTCTTGCCAGAGGGCAGAATAATCTAAGATGGCTTCGCCGTCGTTGGCAAGCGTCACCGTCTGCCCTTCGTCAGGCAGATAAATCATCTGCTGCCGTTTGGGTGATAAAAAACCCAGCACTGGATGGGAGGAATCAAAGAAGCGCAGAGGGGTTTTTTTGGCTACCGAGGAAAGAAGTTTTGGAGCAGTGGCAAAGTCGCTGGAGTATAAGGCTTGATTGGAAACAAAATAGCAGTGGGTGCCGGTGGAACTTTGGGAGAAAAAACACTGCTCGCTTTGGAGCGCCTCAGGGGGCAGCAGCAGCTGTTGGCGCTGGCCTAAGGAGCCGTCTGGCAAAAGCAGAGTCAAAAATGCCTTTTTTTCCTGGGTGATGGCAAAAAGCAGCCTTTGGCCCTGCCGCGATTGCAGCACCTGAGATTGCCAGACGGAAAGAAGCTGGTTTTGATTACAGAAAAAATTGCCATTTTGTTGCATATACAACAGACTTTCTCTCCCTGTTTGTGGTAAAAAAGTGATAGACAAGGTCCATTCCTCATTTCGCATTTTTTTTATTCCTATGCATTGAAAAGAGAAGTTATCCGCAAAAGAGATGGGAGTGTTCGACTTTCTTTTTTTCGGCAGCTATGGTATGATAAGGCAGATAAAGAAACTCCATTGCAGGGAAAACAGAAACGAGGTATCCCATGGAAAAACTACCATTTACCCATCTACATGTGCATACAGAATACAGCTTGCTGGACGGCTCTGCCAAAGTGAGGGAGCTGGTGCAGCGGGCCAAAGAGCTGGATATGGACAGTCTTGCCATTACAGACCATGGCGCCATGTACGGCGCAGTTGAGTTTTATAAAGCCGCCAAGGAAGTGGGCGTTAAGCCCATCATTGGCTGCGAGGTGTACGTGGCCCCAAAGTCCCGGCTCATCAAGGATAATTCCCAGGGCTTTAGCTATTATCACTTGGTGCTGCTGGCAGAAAATGAGACGGGGTATGCCAATTTGGTGAAAATCGTCTCCTATGGTTTTTTAGACGGCTTTTATTATAAACCGCGGGTGGACCGGGAGATTTTAGAGAAATACCACGAAGGGATCATTGCCTCCAGCGCATGTCTCGCCGGGCCTGTGGCGCGGACCATTTTGCAGGGCAGTTATGAAGAAGCCAAGACCATTGCTTTACAATATGAAGAAATTTTCGGCAAGGGCAATTTCTTTTTGGAACTGCAAGACCATGGCATGGTGGAGCAAAAGAAGGTGAACCAAGCCCTTTTGAAAATTCATGAAGAAACGGGCATTCCTTTGATTGCCACCAACGACAGCCATTATATCTACCCAGAAGATGCCGAAAGCCATGATATTTTGCTCTGCATCCAAACGGGAAAAACCATCCACGACGAGGACCGGATGCGCTATGAAGGCGGCCAGTTTTATTTAAAGAGCAAAGAGGAGATGTACGCCCTTTTTCCCTATGCCAAAGAGGCATTGGAAAACACCCAAAAAAT
>CALWLF010000085.1 GCA_944381455.1 uncultured Clostridia bacterium
CACTTATTCCGAAGGGGAAGAACCGTTCCGCAACGTGGTAATTGACTTGAAAAAATAAGAGGTACCGTGGGATTTTTTGCGTCCCACGGTCTTTTTTCCATAAGGAGGTTTGTCAAACATGAAAGGAACCAGCCTGGATGACATCATTGCGGCCATTTCCACCCCGTTGGGCCACGGCGGGATCTCCATTGTTCGCCTAAGCGGCAGCGGCTGTGTGGCCTTGGCCAATGAAGTGTTTCGTGGCGGCGATTTGACGAAAAAAGAAAGCCACACCATCCATTTTGGCCATATCGTCGATCCGAAAACCAATAAAGACATTGACGAAGTGTTGGTGAGCATTATGCTGGCCCCACGGACGTATACGAGAGAAGATGTGGTGGAGATCAACTGCCACGGCGGCTATCAGGCGGCGGGAAAGACCTTGGAAGTGCTCCTTTCCCAAGGGGCGAGACTGGCCGAGCGGGGCGAATTTACCAAGCGGGCCTTTTTAAACGGCCGCATTGACCTTTCCCAGGCTGAGGCCGTCATCGATTTGATCGAGGCCAAAACCGACTTGGGCCGCCAGTCGGCCATCAACCAACTGGAAGGCGGGCTGAAAAAAAAGGTCTATGACATCCGCGACCGCCTGCTTTCTGTGATGGCGTCCATTGAAGTGAGCATTGATTATCCGGAACATGATGTGGAAGAAGAAACCTATGAAAGTTTGAAAGAAAAAATTGGCGGCCTGCTGGAAGAAACCAATAGCCTGCTTTCTTCGGCCAATCAGGGCAAGATCATCCGCGATGGCATCTCTACGGTGATTTTGGGGAAACCCAATGTGGGCAAAAGCTCTCTGTTAAACTTCCTGTTGGAAGAGGAGCGGGCCATCGTCACCGACATTGCCGGAACTACGCGGGCTACGGTGGAAGAGATGATCAATATCGGCGGGGTGCCGGTGCGGTTAGCCGATACGGCAGGGATCCGTTCCACAGAAGATTTGGTGGAAAAAATCGGCGTGGAAAAATCGAAACAATACGCCCAAAATGCCGACTTGGTGCTGCTTGTCATTGATACGTCTGCCCCGTTAAGCGCCGAGGACCGGGAGATTTTATCCTGGGTGGACCGGCAGAAGGTGCTGGTGCTGCTCAATAAAATTGATTTGGGCAATGCCTTTGATCCGGAAGAACTGGAAGAGCTGTTTCCCAAAGAAAACATCATCTCCATCTCGGCCAAAGAAGGCACCGGCATCGATGCCCTCAGCGAGCGGCTGAAGGAATTATTTTTGGGCGGAGAAGTGGAATCTGGCGAAGAGGTGCGCATCAACCAGGTGCGCCATCAGACGGCATTGCAGCAGGCCAAAGAAAGCCTGGAGAAAGCCTTGCAGACAGTGGAGATGCGGATGCCGGTGGACTTTGTCAATATTGATTTGACAGAAGCCTATGACCAGTATGGCGAAATCACCGGCGACAGCGTAGATGAGGCGTTGATTGACCGGATTTTCTCGGAATTTTGCTTAGGAAAATGAGGATGTTTCAAAAGAAAGAAGAAACCGGCATCCCATCAGCCATGGCTGATATGTTTTACATAGAGATTCAAAAAGGAGAGTGACATTCATGTCAGGTTATTTGGCCGATAGTTGCGACGTGGTGGTCGTTGGCGGCGGCCATGCCGGCTGCGAAGCGGCTTTGGCGGCGGCCCGTCTGGGGCATAAGACCATTTTGTTTTCCATCCAGCTGGACAGCATCGCCATGATGCCCTGTAACCCATCCATCGGCGGCAGCAGCAAGGGCCATCTGGTGCGGGAAATTGACGCACTGGGCGGCGAGATGGGAAAAAACATCGATAAAACATTCATTCAAACAAAAATGCTCAACACCGGCAAAGGCCCTGCCGTCTATTCCCTGCGGGCCCAGGCCGATAAAAACAGATATAAAGAAGCCATGAAACAAACCCTGGAAGCGACGGAAAACCTCATTGTCCGCCAGGATGAAGTGGTGGAAATTTTAACCGACGAAACAAAAACCGTCTGTGGCATCCGCACCCAAAGCGGGGCCCAGTACAACACAAAGACTGTCATCATTGCCGCCGGCACCTACTTAAAGGCTCGCTGTCTCTATGGCGAAACCATCATCCACAGCGGCCCCAACGGTATGATGGCCGCCAATGGCCTTTCCCAAAGCCTGCTGGATTTGGGCATCCGACTGTTCCGGTTTAAAACAGGTACTCCTGCCCGTATCGACGGCAAAACCATTGATTACAGCAAAATGACCATCCAGCATGGAGACAAGGAAATCGTGCCTTTTTCCTTTGAAAATAAGGCCGAAGACATTATGAGAGAACAAGTTCCCTGTTATCTCACCTACACCAACGAAAAAACCCACGAAATCATCCGGGCCAATCTCCATCGTTCGCCGCTGTATTCCGGCGTCATCGAAGGCACTGGCCCCCGCTATTGCCCTTCCATTGAAGATAAGGTGGTCCGCTTTGCCGATAAGGAGCGGCACCAGATTTTCATTGAGCCGGAAGGGGAAGGCACCAACGAAATGTATGTCCAGGGCATGAGTTCTTCTTTGCCGGAAGATGTGCAGATTGCCCTTTACCGCACGGTGCCGGGGTTAGAACACTGCCAGTTTATGCGGACAGCCTATGCCATCGAGTATGACTGCATCGACGCCACCCAGCTGAAACTGAGTCTGGAATTTAAGGCCATCCATGGGCTTTTTGGCGCCGGCCAGTTTAACGGCACCAGCGGCTATGAAGAAGCGGCGGCCCAGGGGCTCATGGCCGGCATCAATGCCGTGCAGTACATCGAACAAAAAGAACCTTTGGTGCTGGACCGCTCCGAAGGGTATATCGGGGTACTCATTGACGACATCGTTACCAAAGGCAGCAAAGAGCCTTACCGCATGATGACTTCCCGGGCCGAATACCGGCTGCTGCTGCGCCAGGATAATGCCGACGAGCGCTTGACCAAAAAGGGATATGACATTGGCCTCATTTCCGAAGAGCGGTATCAGCGTTTTTTGGCAAAGATGGCAGCAGTGGAGCAGGAAAAAGAACGGATTTATGCCACCGGCATTGCACCGAGAGAAGAAGTGCAGCAATTTTTAGAAACGCACCATTCCACGCCGTTAAAATCGGGGATGAAACTGGCTGATTTATTAAAACGGCCGGAACTGACTTATGAAGACCTGGCAGAAATTGATCCCGACCGGCCATCTTTGCCACAGGAGGTGTGGCAGCAGGCGGCCATTCAGATTAAGTACGAAGGCTATATCCGCCAGCAAAAACAACAGGTGGAACAGTTCCAAAAATTAGAAAAACGGCTGCTGCCAGAAGATATGGATTATAGCGAAGTGAAGGGGTTACGGCTGGAAGCCATCCAAAAGCTCAATGCCATTAAGCCTTCTTCCATCGGCCATGCCTCCCGCATTGCCGGCGTCTCTCCAGCCGATGTTGCCGTATTATTGATTCACCTGGAACAAAAGAAAGGAAACACCCATGGTTAAACCGCATTTTCATGTAAAATGGAAGTCAAAAAACAGGTATTTGATGTTGGAAAAAAAGCAGGCCGGTAGACTTTGCTTTTCTAAGGTGCTCCCTGGCCGAAAAATATTTGTCAAAAAACCGCATTTTGTCATCCAGTGGACGAAGGAGAAACCATCCTTAGGAGGCAGATATGGACGATAAGACATTGCTCAAAGAAGGGGCGGCAGCGCTGGGGATACAGCTGGAGGAAGCGCAGATAGACCAGTTTTTTGCCTACCGCACCTTGCTGCTTCAATGGAACGAAAAAATGAATTTAACGGCCATCACCGATCCTATGGAGGTGGTGGTGAAGCATTTCATCGATTGTTTGTCGCTGCTGCAAAAAACAACGCTGCCCCAGGGCGCTGCGGTCATCGATGTGGGCACGGGAGCCGGGTTTCCGGGGCTTCCCATCAAAATTGCAAGGCCGGATTTGCAGGTGACGCTTCTAGACAGCCTGCAAAAGCGGATTGGTTTTTTGGAAACGGTGGTGGATGCGCTGGGGCTTACTGGCGTTACCTGTATCCATAGCCGGGCCGAAGACGGCGGCCAAAATCCTGCCCTGCGGGAACAGTTTGACTTTTGTTTGTCCCGGGCTGTGGCCAACTTGGCTGTCTTGGCCGAGTATAGCTTGCCGTTTGTCAAAGTAGGCGGCGCTTTGATTGCCCTCAAAGGCCCCGATGGAGAACGAGAAGTGGAAGAGGGGAAAAAGGCAGTGACGCTGTTGGGTGGCGGAAAGCCCCAGATCATGGAAGTGGAGGTACCCTTTTCCGATTTGCACCATTGCTTGATTGTGATACAAAAAGAACAGGAAACACCAAAAAAATATCCGAGAAAAGCAGGCACGGCCACCAAAAAGCCGTTGCACTGATGCTGATTAGCACCAAAGAGAGAAAGGAAGGGATGTTTTGTGAAAACGATCATGACCGGCGATGAAGCCATCGCCCGGGGCGCCTATGAGGCTGGGGCCTTGGTGGGCTCTGCCTATCCCGGAACCCCCAGTACGGAAATCATGGAAAACTATGCCAAGTATGACGGCATTTATGCCGAATGGGCCGTCAATGAAAAAGTGGCTTGCGAAGTGGCCGCAGGGGCGTCCACCCGTGGGGTGCGCGCCTTTGCCAGCATGAAGCATGTGGGGCTCAACGTGGCCGCCGACGCCTTCACCAGCTTTTCTTATCATCACATCAACGGCGGCTTTGTCCTCATCAGCGCCGATGAACCGGGGATGCATTCTTCCCAGGACGAGCAGGATAACCGCCATTATGCCGTGCTGGCCAAAACGGCCATGCTGGAACCGGCCGACAGCGCCGAATGTCTTTCGTTTATGAAAGAAGCTTTTTCCATCAGCGAAACATACAATACGCCGGTGCTGCTGCGGGTGACCACCCGTATTTGCCATTCCAAATCTTTGGTGGAAACCAGTGAACGGGAAATTCCGCCCTTTGGCACCTTTGAAAAAGACATCCGCCAGATGTTGATGGTGCCGGCCAACGCTAGATTGCGTCATCCGTTCATCGAAGAAACGAGACTGCCGGCCCTGCGGAAACTCTCCAACGAAGGGCCGTTTAATAAAATTCAATTTTTTGACAAAAAAATCGGCGTCATTGCCAATGGCGTCGGCTATCAATATGCCAGGGAAGTGCTGGGCGAACGGGCCAGCTATTTAAAAATCGGCATGAGCTATCCCATGCCAGACGAACTGATCCGCGCCTTTGCCAAAGAAGTGGACACCCTTTATGTGGTGGAAGAAGGCGACAGCTTCATGGAAGATTTTGTCAAACAGCTGGGCATTGCCTGCCACGGCAAAGACTTGCTGCCTTTGTGCGGCGAATATTCCCCAGAACTGGTGCGAAAGGCCATTTTGGGCGAAACCGAGCCTGCTGCCTATGCAATCGAAGGCAAACACGCCCCCTCCCGGCCGCCGGTGCTTTGTGCCGGCTGCCCACACCGGGGATTGTTCTTTGAACTGGGCAAATATCGGGACAAGGCATACTTTAGCGGCGATATTGGCTGCTACAGCCTGGGTGCCCTGCCGCCCCTTTCGGCTCATGACTCCTTGATTTGCATGGGCGGCGCCATCACCATGGCCCATGGATTTGAAAAAGCAACGAAAATCAGCGGCATCGACACCTTTACCAAAACCTTCAGCATTTTGGGCGACTCCACGTTTTTCCATTCCGGCATCACCGGCTTGGTGAACGCCGTTTATAATAAAGCCCATATCACCATGATTATCCTCGATAACCGTACCACCGGCATGACTGGCCACCAGGAAAACCCCGGTACCGGCCGCACTGTCATGGGCGAAGAAGCGCCCCAGGTGGATTTGGAAGCCCTGTGCCTGGCCTGCGGCGTCAAGAGAGAAAACTTGGTGGTTTGCGATCCCTATGATTTGAAGGCCACAGCCGAGGCATTGAAAAAAGGCTATGAAGCCCAGGAGCCGTTTGTCATCATCACCAAACGGGCCTGCGCATTGCTGAAACCAGTGGTAAAAGAGCGGGCAAAACTGAAATGTAAAGTCAATGCCGATTTGTGCCGCAGCTGTAAACTTTGCTTAAAGAGCGGCTGCCCGGCACTGCGGCTGGATGAAAAAGTATCCATCGATCCAGAAAGCTGCAATGGCTGTAATATCTGCGCCCAGATTTGTCCCTTTGGCGCCATTGAAAGGAGTGGGAACTGATGACGAAAAATATTTTGCTGGTGGGCGTTGGTGGTCAAGGGACCATTTTGACATCGAAAATTCTTTCCCGCGGCTTTATGGAGCAGGGGTATGATGTGAAAATGTCGGAAATCCATGGCATGAGCCAGCGGGGCGGCACGGTGACCACCCAGATTCGCTTTGGCGAAACAGTCTATTCCCCCGTCATTGAAACGGGTACGGCCGACATCATTGTGGCCTTTGAAAAAAGCGAAGCGCTGCGGTATTTGCACTATTTGAAAAAAGACGGCATTTTGGTGGTCAATGACTATGAAATCCAGCCGGTGACGGTGGCCATTGGGGCCGAGACGTATCCTGAGGGGCTGTTGGAAAGCTACAAAGAAACGGTGGAAAAGACGTATGTCATCGACGCTTTCCATCAGGCCGAAGCGCTGGGCAGCACGAAAGCCATGAATATTGTGCTGCTGGGGGCGTTGGTGCGGATGCTGGATTTAACGGACATTGATTGGAAAAAATTGGTGTCGGAAGAAGTGCCGCCAAAGGCTGTGGAGATGAACTTGAAAGCCTTTGAAGCCGGATTTGAAGTGAAATAATCATAAGAAAGCACGATTTTCTGGCCGAAGACCAAGCCAAAACAGCCATGCGGCCAGCGGCCGCTTGCCGCAAAGCGGCATTGTGGCTGCGAAAGAAGGGAAAAGATAAATCCTTTGGCGCCATGGCGCAAAGCGTAGGCCAAGTAGGGGGGAACGGGGGGAGCTGCGGCCTTCGCAACACTGAGCTGCTCCCCCCGTAAAAACATTGCTCTCTTTGCCAAAGAAGGAAAGAGAAAGAAAGTCGTACTTTTTGTATTTTCTTTTGGTACTTTTTTTAAAATAACAATTCTAGAAAGGAGTCTTCCTATGGAACAAAAAGACGTTTGGAAACCTGGCACCGTCCTTTACCCTGTGCCGGCCGCCATGGTTACGGTGGGCGATATGGACGGTGAAAAAAATATCATCACCATTGCCTGGACCGGCACCATCAATTCCGATCCGGCCATGACCTATATTTCTGTCCGCCCAGAACGATATTCCTATGAAATGATCAAGCAGTCTGGTGAATTTGTCATCAATTTGACCACCAAAGATCTGGTGAAAGCCTGCGATTTTTGCGGCGTCAAAAGCGGCCGGGATTTAGACAAATTCAAAGAATGCGGCTTAACGGCCCAGCGGGCCACCAAGGTGAAAGCGCCGCTCATTGCCGAAAGCCCCGTCAACATTGAATGCGTGGTCAAAGATATCATTCCTTTGGGCAGCCATCATATGTTCTTAGGTGAAGTGGTGGCCGTCAATGTCAGCAGCAAATGGATGGACGAAACGGGGAAATTCCATTTCAACGATTCCAAGCCCATCTGCTATTCCCACGGCGAATATTTTGAAGTGGGAGAAAGTCTGGGAAAATTTGGATATTCCATCCGCAAAAAATAAAATAAAAAAGCCCTGTGCAGCCAAAACGAGCAACGATCTGTTTTGTTTGCAGCAGGGTTTTTTTGTTTACTGTGCACCAAGCACTGCCTTGGGATCCAAAGGCCGGTCATCCAAAGCCACTTGGAAATCCAGATGGCTGCCCAGGGCCACGCCATATTTGCTTGGGGTACCAACCTGGCCAATGACTTCCCCTTGGGTTACGGTGTCACCAACAGATACAGCCACGGCTTCCGCCAGCTGGCTGTATGTAGTGACCCAACCTTCTGGGTGTGTAATCACTACAGTCATGCCTGTTTCTTCATCCATGGCCACTTGGGAAACGGTGCCGTCACCGGCTGCTTCCACAGGGGTGCCTTCTTCGGCTAAAATAGCCACAGTGTCATTGGTGCGGTATTGTTCCAGCGTTGGATCATAAATGGTGGCCGTTTCGGCATAATCCAGCCCGATTTCCCCTTCCAGCGGCCATTGCAAAGAAAAGGCCACTTCCGTCATGCCGGCCGTTTCTTCCACTGGTGCCTGCGCTGTGATGGGTGTTTCTTCCACCGGGGCTTCGGCAAGGTCTTCTGTTTCGGCCTGTGCCGTTTGGGGCGCAGGTTCTGCTGTGTTGGCCGTCGTTTTTGTTGGTGCGTTTTGATTGACATCCACCGGGGCCGTTTCTTCTACAACAAGAGATGGCTCTTCCGCCGTCTGGGGCACAGGTTCTGTTTGATTGATGGCAGAAAGACCAAATCCGGCCGCTGCCACCAGCACAAAACCGGTGCCGACAGCAGCCCATTGGTTGCGGGTTAATTTTCTCACCTTTCAACACCTCCGCTTGTAGTATGGACCGAGGTGAGAAAGGTTATTCCATTTTTTTTAAAGAAACATCGGTATAATAATAGTGCAAAATGTCATCATAAGAATAGCCCTCCAGCGCCAGGGCATTGGCGCCATATTGGCTCATGCCGGCGCCATGGCCGTAGCCATAGGTGGTAAATGTAATTTCGTCCCCCTCTTCTGCAATGGCAAAATCGCTGCTGCGCAGCCCCAAGGCAGTGCGGACCTGCTGGCCGGTGTAGGTGCGGTTTCCAATTTGGATGGACTGAATATAACCGGCATCGGAACGGGAAAGCACTTGGATTTGTGCAGCCAGGCTGCCAGGCGCCAGCACCAGCTGTTCATCTGCCTGCTGCAGCAAGGCGGCTGCCTCGTCCAAAGAAAAGGTATGGGCATAGGTATATTCCAGAGAAGTTTCATCCTGAGGACTGGAAACCGACTGCAAATAAGGCAGGTCTTGTCCGCCCCAGAGGTTTTGGGCGCTTTCCGTTTCGCCGCTGCTGATGGCGTGGAAGACGGCCAAAATCGGCTCTTCTTCGTAGACCAAAATCTCGCCGGCAGTCTCCTCTACGGCCGTGCGGATTTTGGACTCATAGGTGGAAAACGATTCCCCCCAGTTCTCCTGCCGCTCGGTCAGGCTTTGATAGCTTTGTCCGCCGTTTTCTATCAGGTCCTCCACCGTCAAGCCCTGGCTTTCCATCTGGTAGACGGCATAGGTGCGGGCGGCCACGGCCTGGGCTTTCAGCGCTTCTTTTTCAAAAAGCGCCGGCATTTCTGCCGCCACCACACCCACCAAATATTCTTCCAAAGGCAAATTTGTCTGGAGCACTTCCTGGCCTGGCACTTCCGTTTCCAGAGGAATTGTCATGGTTTGTGGCAATGTCACTGTTTTTTTGTTTTGGAAAGATGAGATCCCCACAGGCAGAATCAACAGCACAACTAGTGCATAAGTCATGAAAATTTCGAATCCTTTTCGCATCCAATCACCCATAAAAGTATATGGAAAATTGGAAAAAAAATGTTGACAAAATGAAAAAAAGTAGTATAATCTAATTGAGAATAATTCTTATTTAATAAAAAATCAAAAAAAGGAGGCAATTTGATGAAAGAGTTAAAAGGCACCAAAACAGAAGCCAATTTGTGGGCAGCATTTGCAGGGGAATCTCAGGCAAGAAACAAATACACCTATTACGCTTCCAAAGCAAAAAAAGATGGCTATGAACAAATTGCAGCAATTTTTGAAGAAACAGCAGCCAATGAAAAAGAACATGCAAAAATCTGGTTTAAACTGCTGCATGGCGGCGACATCCCAGGCACCATGGATAACCTGGTCGATGCAGCAGCCGGCGAAAACTATGAATGGACTGATATGTATGCTACCTTTGCCAAAGAAGCAAGAGAAGAAGGCTTTGACGATATCGCCAGATTGTTTGACGGCGTTGGCGCCATTGAAAAAGAACATGAAGAAAGATATCTGAAACTGCTGGAAAACATCAAAGGCGATTTGGTATTCTCCCGCGATGGCGACTGTGTATGGCAGTGCAGAAACTGCGGTCATATTGTCATCGGCAAAAAAGCACCAGAAGTTTGCCCAGTCTGTGCCCATCCAAAGGCATTTTTCCAGATCAAACCAGAAAACTACTAAGCACCAGTAAGCGTCCCGAAAGGGGCGCTTTTTTTATGCAAAACTTGCGTGTTCTTTTTGTTTCCCATTTCCGCAGGCCGTCGTTTGCCTTGAAAACTTGGCTGTTTTCAGGTAAGATAAAACGAGAGAAAAAGGAGGTTTTGGTTGATGGCATTGCCGGTGGTATTTTTGGAGGAAATGAAAGAGCATCTGGGAGAGGAATGGGGCGCCTATGAAGCGGCTTTAAACGAAACACCCTGGTACGGGCTGCGGGTGAACACGGCAAAGGTGGAGGCGGAGGCGTTTTTGGCCTTAAGTAAACTGCCCCTTTTTCCGGTGGATTGGTGCAAGGAAGGCTTTTCCTTTGACGCTGCCCTGCGCCCGGCCAAACACCCCCATTACCATGCCGGGCTTTACTATCTGCAAGAGCCAAGCGCCATGGCTCCGGCGGCTCTTTTGCCGTTAGAAACAGGAGACAAGGTGCTGGATTTATGCGCCGCCCCCGGCGGCAAAACCACCCAGCTGGCGGCACGCATGAAGGGTAGCGGCATTCTCTTTTCCAACGACATCAGCGCCGGACGGACGAAGGCGGTGGTGAAAAACGTGGAACAGCTGGGCTTTCGCAATGTCATCATCACCAGCGAAACGCCGAAAAAACTGGCGGAAAAGCTGGGCGGTTTTTTTGATAAAATCCTGGTAGATGCCCCTTGCAGCGGCGAAGGGATGTTTCGCAAGGAGCCGGATGTGGCCAAAAGCTGGAACGAAGAGATGCGCGCCTTTTGCGAAAACAGCCAGCGGGAGATTTTGATGGAGGCGGCCAAGTTATTAAAAGACGGCGGGATGCTCCTGTATTCCACCTGCACCTTTTCCCCGGCAGAGGACGAAGGGATGGTGCAATGGTTTTTGGATACTCACCCGGAATTTTCCCTGCGTCCTTTGGGTTGTGACGCCCTGTCGCCGGGGCGGCCGGACTGGGTGGAAAACGGACGGGCAGAATTATCCCTTTGCGGCCGTCTTTGGCCCCACAAGCAAAAGGGGGAAGGCCATTTTTTGGCCCTGTTAGAAAAACGGGGAAAAACGGAAGAAACGGCCCTGCCCCCCTCCTTACGCCTGCCCAAAGCCTTGGCCGACTATCGCCAATGGGAGGCAGAAAACTTGACCATCCAGCTGGACGGCCTTTGGATGGAAGTGGACGGCAATTTATACTGTATGCCGGAAGAAACGCCAAGCCTGGCCGGCCTTCGGGTCATGCGCAGCGGTCTTTTGGTTGGCAGCGTGGAAAAGGGGCGGTTTGCCCCAAGCCAGGCGCTGGCCATGGCTTTAAGGATGGAAGAAGCCAAAGAAGCCATTTCCCTGCCGGCAGAGGAGGAACGGGTGGTGCGCTATTTAAAAGGCGAGACCATTCAACTGGAAGGGGAAAACGGCTGGTGCCTCTTCGGCGCAGACGGGTTTCCCTTGGGCTGGGGCAAGATGCAAAACGGAAGGCTGAAAAACAAGTACGCCAAGGGATGGCGGATGGAATAGAAAAGAGGGCAACATGGCATTTTTACCTGTGACAAGAAAAGAAATGGAAGAACGGGGTTGGGCCCAGCCGGACTTTGTCTATATCAGCGGCGACGCCTATGTGGACCACCCTTCCTTTGGGGCGGCCATCATCACCCGGGTGCTGGAAAACGCCGGGTTTACGGTCTGTATGGTGGCCCAGCCTAACTGGCGCACCACCGAGGACTTTTGCCGCTTTGGAAAACCGCGGCTGGCCTTTCTCGTCAGCAGCGGCAACATTGACAGCATGGTCAACCATTACACCGTGGCCAAAAAGCGGCGCAGCACCGACGCCTATTCCCCCGGCGGCCAAGGCGGCCTGCGCCCCGACCGGGCAGTCATTGTCTATTGCAATAAAATCCGGGAGGCCTATAAGGATGCCACCATCATCATCGGCGGCATCGAAGCCAGTTTGCGGCGGCTCTCCCATTACGACTATTGGGACAACAAGGTGCGCCGCAGCATTTTGTTAGACAGCAGCGCCGATCTGCTGCTGTATGGCATGGGAGAACATCAGATTGTGGAGATGGCCGAGGCGTTAGACAGCGGCCTGCCGGTGGAGGAACTGACTTATTTGCGTGGTTCCGTCTTTAAAACGAAGGATCCTTCCCGGGCCTATGACGCCATCACGCTGCCCCCCTTTCGGGCAGTGAAGGAGCAAAAAAGCGCCTATGCCGAAAGTTTTCTGCTGCAATATCAAAACACCGATGCCGTCACCGCCAAGGCGCTGGTCGAAGAATACGACGAGTATTTTGTGGTGCAAAATCCCCCATCGCCGCCCTTAACCACCGAGGAGATGGACCACACCTATGCCCTGCTCTATGAGCGGACATACCACCCCATGTATGAAGCGGCCGGGGGGATTCCGGCCATTGAGGAAGTGAAGTTTAGCCTCACCAGCAACCGGGGCTGTTTTGGCAGCTGTAACTTCTGTGCCCTCACCTTCCACCAAGGCCGGGTGATTTCTGCCCGCAGCCATGAATCGCTGGTGGCCGAAGCGGAGCAGATGACCAAGGAAAAGGATTTTAAGGGCTATATCCATGACGTGGGCGGCCCGACAGCCAATTTCCGCCAGCCGGCCTGCAAAAAACAGCGGAAGTTTGGGGCCTGCAAAGACAGACAATGCCTTTTCCCCACGGCTTGCAGCCAGCTGAGGGTGGACCACAAGGACTATGTGGCTTTGCTGCGAAAATTACGGGCCATTCCCAAGGTGAAAAAGGTATTCATCCGGTCGGGGATTCGGTATGATTATTTGATTTATGATAAAGACGATACGTTTTTCCGGGAGCTTTGCCAGTACCACATCAGCGGCCAGCTGAAAGTGGCGCCGGAGCATGTGTCTCCCCGGGTGCTGGAAAAGATGGGAAAACCGGGCCGGGACGTCTATGACCGGTTTGTGGAAAAATATCACAAGGTCAACGAAAAACTGGGCATGAAGCAGTTTCTCGTGCCCTATCTCATGAGCAGCCACCCGGGCAGTGACTTGCAAGCAGCCATTGAGCTGGCAGAATATCTGCGGGATCTGCACCATATGCCGGAGCAGGTGCAGGACTTTTACCCCACCCCCGGCACCTTGTCCACGGCCATGTATTA
>CALWLF010000086.1 GCA_944381455.1 uncultured Clostridia bacterium
CGCCCTGCAAAGTGTCATAAGGCACCCCAACCGGGGAAAGCAGCTCATCTCCTGGGCGTAAATTGCCCGCCAGTGCCACCGTCAAAGCATGGGTGCCACTGATGAGCTGCGGCCGCACCAGCGCCGCTTCCGCCCCAAACACATCGGCATAAACCTGTTCCAACGTATCCCGGCCCAGGTCGTTATAGCCATAGCCGGTGGTGGCGGCAAAATGGGTATCGCTCACCTTATTTTTTTGCATGGCCGCCAGCACCTTATACTGGTTTTGTTCTGTGATGGCGTCGATTTTGGCAAAAAGTGGTAAAATCGCTTCTTCCGTTTTCTTTGCATAGTCCCAAACTTCTTTTGTAATGCCAAATTGTTCTTTTAATGACTCTTGATATTCCATGGTTGACTCCTAACGATTGTTCCAAAGTGTAATAATTTCTTCTGCGGCCTGCCCGGCCGTTTTTCCTGTCATATCCACCCAATGGGCGTCTTGCTGGCGCCGAAACCAAGTGAGCTGGCGCTTGGCAAAGCGGCGGGTGGATTGTTTTAATTGTTCCACCGCTTCTTCTACGGTACATTCTCCCCGAAAATAAGGAATAAATTCTTTGTATCCCAAGCCCTGCATGGACGTCAAAGACGGGTCATAGCCTTTTTTTAATAACCCTTCCACTTCCTCCAACAGCCCTGCTTCCATCATCAAATCCACCCTCCGGTTGATCCGGTCATAGAGCACTTCCCGTTCCATGGAAAGCACCACAAACAGCAAATCATAGGGTGAAGGCTTTTGGCGGGCTTCTTCGTTATGGGCGCTCATTTTCTCGCCCGTTTGATAGTAATAGGTGAGCGCCCGCAAAACACGCTTGACATTATTGGCATGAATTTGGGCGGCATATGCCGGGTCCACCTGCATCAGCGCCCGGTGCAGCCCTTCGGGTCCCTCCGCTTCCAAAATGGCCTGGGCTCTTTCGCTTTCACCTTTTTCTTCCGTGGGCGCAAAATCATTGTCATAGACCAGGGCCTGGATATAAAATCCGGTGCCTCCGGCCACAATGGGCAGTTTCCCTTGGGCATAAATTTGTTCCAAATATTCTTTTGCCTTTTCTTGAAACATGTGGGCGTTACAGCTGACCGTTGGCGGCCATTCATCCAACAAATAATGGTCGATGCCGCGCCGCTCTTCCATGGACGGCTTTGCCGTTCCAATATCCATCTCCTGGTACACCTGCATGCTGTCGGCCGAAAGGACGGCCCCGTTTAAGGCCTTGGCCACGGCCACGGCCGTATCCGTTTTTCCGCTGGCCGTGGGGCCAGCAATGACAAGCAACGGTTTTTTCATGTATGTCTCCTCTATACAATCCGCTTGAATTTCTTCTCCAGTTCATATTTCGTCAGTTCAATGATGGTCGGTCTGCCATGGGGGCAATGGAATGGATTTTCCAGCTCCATCAACTGCCGAATCAAGGCATAGCCTTCCTGCACCGACAATCGGTCGTTGGCCTTGACGGCGGCCTTACAAGCCATGGTGGCAATGGTCAAAAGCCGGCTTTCATAAGGCGACGTGCTGCCGCCCAAAGAAAGGGCATCTAAAAGCTCTGTAAAAAACCCAAACTGGGCCGGGTGCTCAAAGAGATATGGCACCTCTTCCAGTGCAAAGGTGTTTGGCCCCAGCCGGCTTAACCCAAAGCCAAACTGGCGAAACAGCGCTTCGTTTTCTAAAAACAGCTGGGTTTCCTGCTCGGTCAGTGTCAGCGCCACCGGCTGCAGCAGACGCTGGCTCACCACCTGCCCTGCCTGAAAGCGATGATAAAATTCCTCAAACAGCACCCGCTCGTGGGCGGCGTGCTGGTCGATGAGAAACAGGCTTTCCCCCTGTTCCACAATCCAATAGGTGGCAAACACCTGCCCTACAATTTTATAGTTGGTAAAAAACCGTGCAATGGGCGTATCGGCCGGCGGCTGCACTGCTTCTTTTGCGCCTTCTTTTGGCGCTTCTTTGGCTGCCTCTTTGGCCAAATCTTCTGCCACCTGGGTAGGCGAAAGCAGTTTTTGGCCCTCGCCTTCTTGTTTGCCCTCCTGTTTTTTGGGCATCATCATCTGCTGGCCAAAGTCCTCCTGGGGCAGATAGGAAAGAGGTTCTTCCTTTACAATATGCTTATTGCCCCTGTCCTTATCTGACATCAGCTCGCTTTTATAAAGCTTTTGCAGTTCTTCCATGGAAAGCTCCGGCTCCTTGGCGCCCTCATAGCGCACGGCCGTCTCCTTGGAAGAGGCCACCACTTCCTGCATCAAAAAGCTGGGTTTTGCCGCCTCTGCCGCCGGATAGATTTCTTCTGAAAGCGCCTGCTGCACCGGCTTTTGCTGGGCCAAAAAGGCTTTGGTGCGGGCAGAAGGCTTGCTGTCCCAGTTGGCCTTTGGGATCAGCACTTCTTGTTCCAGCACATCCAGCACTGCATGATAGACAAAATCATAAATCAAATCGTCCTCTCGAAACCGCACCGTCAGCTTTGCCGGATGGACGTTCACATCCACCATATCGGCCTTTAACGAAAGGTTCAGCACAAAAACAGGAAATTTTCCCACCATCAATCTATTTTGATACGCATCTTCCACGGCCTTGCTGACCACTTCATTTTTCACAAACCGGCCGTTGATGAACAAGTTTTCATAGCTGCGGCTGCCTCTGGCCAGTTCCGGTTTTCCCAGCAGCCCTTCCACCTTCCAATCGTGCATCTGTGCCGAAATGGGCAGCATATTCTGGCTGACTTCCTTGCCATAGACATGGAACACAGCCGTTTTCAAGTCGTTGTTGCCGCTGGTGTGTAACAGCAGGTTGCCGTTATTTTGATACCGGAAGGAAATTTCCGGGTGGGCCAGGGCAATTTTATGGACCATATCGGTGATATAGCCGCTTTCGGTGGCCGGTTTTCTTAAAAACTTCCGTCTGGCCGGCACATTATAAAACAAGTTTTTCACCGTCACCGTCGTGCCGGTGTTGGCAGCACAGGATTCTTGCAGCATACCGCTTCCGCCTGCAATTTCAATGCGGGTGCCCATGGCCTCATTCTTGGTTTTTGTCACCATTTCCACCTGGGCCACCGAGGCAATGGAGGCCAGGGCCTCGCCCCGAAACCCCAGAGAATAGACTTGGTCTAAATCGGCAATGGAGCTGATTTTGCTGGTGGCATGGCGCAAAAAGGCCGTGGCAGCTTCTTCTTTGGCGATCCCGCTGCCATTGTCGCTGACTTGCAAAAAGGCGATGCCCCCTTCTTCAATTTCAATGGCAATGGCTGTGGCCCCAGCGTCAATGGCGTTTTCCACCAATTCTTTGACTACGGCGCTGGGGCGCTCAATCACTTCGCCGGCCGCAATCTGGTTGATGGTATGATGGTCCAATACATGGATTTTTCCCATATCAATCACAATCCTTTGGCTTTTGCCTGTAATTCACACAACGCCTGGGCTGCTTGCAGCGGCGTCATGTTGTTGACATCCAGTTTCAATAATTCATCGGCCAAATACGTATCCTTGCCCGTAAACAGGTCTACCTGCTGGGCACTTTCTCCCGTCTGCTGGGCTTCTTTGGCCAGTTTTTTTGCTTTTTTTGTCACATCGGCGGCATTGAGCTGGCGCAAAATCTCTTTGGCCCGGCGAATCACCTTATAGGGCAGCCCGGCCAGCTGCCCCACCTGAATGCCATAGCTGTTGTCGGCGCCGCCGCGGACAATTTTGCGCAGGAAAATCACTTCGTCGCCTTTTTCCTGCACCGTAATGCAGTAGTTTTTTACGCCGGAAAGCTTTCCTTCCAGCTCTGTCAATTCATGATAATGGGTGGCAAAAAGCGTTTTTGCCCCCACCAGTTTTTTGTCCTCAATATATTCCAGCACGCTCCAGGCAATGGCAAGACCGTCAAAGGTGCTGGTGCCCCGGCCAATTTCATCTAAAATCAGCAGGCTTTTGCTGGTGGCATTATTTAAAATATTGGCCACCTCCACCATTTCCAGCATGAAGGTGCTTTGGCCGCTGGCCAGGTCGTCAGATGCCCCCACCCGGGTAAAAATCCGGTCTACCACGCTGATTTGGGCCTCCTCTGCCGGTACGAAACTGCCCATCTGTGCCATCAGCACAATGAGGGCCGTCTGGCGCATATAGGTGGATTTGCCAGCCATGTTGGGGCCGGTGATGATAGCCAGCCGGTTTTCTTCCAAATCCAGATAGGTATCGTTTGGAATAAAGGCTTCTTTGCGCATTTTTTCCACCACCGGATGCCGTCCGGCCCGGATGGAAAGCACACCGTCTTCTCTCACCGACGGCTTCACATAGCCCTGCCGCTCGGCCACTTCGGCCAAAGACTGCAATACGTCGATGGTGGCCACGGCATCGGCAGAGCGCTGCAGCCGTTCCACCTCCTGGGCCACTTGATCGCGGATTTCGCAAAACAGCTGATATTCCAGCTCCACCTTCTTTTCCGCTGCGCCCAGCAGCAAATCGGCCAGGTCGCTCAGTTCTGTGGTGGTAAAGCGCTCGCAGGAGGCCAGTGTCTGCTTTCTCATATACCGCTCTGGCACTGCATCCAAATTGGACTTGGTCACTTCAATATAGTACCCAAACACTTTGTTATAGCGGACTTTCAAATTTTTGATGCCCGTTTCTTCTCTTTCTCGCTCCTCCAGCTGTTCCAGCCAGTGGCCGCCCTCTGTTTCGGCATGGAGCAGCGTATCCAGCTCTTGATGAAACCCTTCTTTGATGAGGTTTCC
Organism: uncultured Clostridia bacterium; assembly: GCA_944381455.1. Taxonomy (GTDB): domain Bacteria; phylum Bacillota; class Clostridia; order Lachnospirales; family Anaerotignaceae; genus Neoanaerotignum. The sequence continues at coordinate 4,743 of CALWLF010000086.1, forward strand.
TTCCCGCACCGTAAACGGCGTCTCCTTTTCATTGATGGAAGCATCCAGCAGAGAAAATAAGTCCGGCATGGTATCCAGCTGTTCCATCAGTTGTTTCAAATAGGCGCTTTGGCTGCCGCCTAGGGCTTCTTTTAAGGCCGGCAGCTGCCCCAGGGAGTTTTTTAACGCCAATAAATCCCTGGCGTTGGCCGTTTGATAGACGGCTTTGCTAAACAACCGCTCCATATCCAGCATCGGCGAAAGCAGTTCTTTCACTTCTTCCCGCAAAAAAAGCTCTGCCTTCATTTCCTCCACGGCGTCCAGCCGTTTTTGAATATCCGACACTTCCAGTAGCGGCTGTTCCAGCCATTTGCGCATCATCCTGGCCCCCATGGCCGTTTTCGTCTGGTCCAGCACCCAAAGGAGGGTGCCTTTTTTGCCTTTGTCCCGCATACTTTGGGTTAATTCCAGGTTCCTGCGGCTGGCTGCATCCAGCGCCATATACTGGCCGCTTTCATACAGGTGCAGCTTTTGCACATGGTACAGCTCGCTTTTTTGGGTTTGACACAAATATTCCAGCAAAGAGCCGCTGGCACAAAGGGCAAACACATGGTCCCTCAGCCCCAGACCGTCCACGCTTTTAGTGCCAAAGTGGCGGCAAAGGCGCTTGGCTGCTTCGTTTTGGCGAAACATCCAGTCGCCGCAGGCTTCTGGGCGCACCCCCAGCCGGCTTTCCAGCTGTCTGGCCGGTTCCGTCTGCAAAAATCCTTCATTGGCCACCAGTTCTGCCGGCTGGTATTTCATCACTTCATCCACCAAACGGCCGCCGGAAGAAAGCTGCTTTAGCTCCGTAGCCAAAAACTCCCCGGTGCTGACGTCACAGATGGCTAACCCAAAGCCCTTTTGGTCGCAGTAAACAGAGGCAATATAATTATTTTTCGTCTCATCTAAGGCGCTGTTATCAATGATGGTGCCAGGGGTAATCACCCGGATCACTTCTCTTTTGACAATGCCTTTGCAGGTGCGCGGATCTTCCACCTGCTCGCAGATGGCCACTTTGTATCCCTTTTCCACCAGCCGGGCAATATATCCATCGGCGCTGTGATAAGGAATGCCGCACATGGGCGCCCGTTCTTCCTGCCCCCAGCTTTTTCCTGTCAACGTCAAATCCAATTCCCGGCTGGCAATTTTGGCATCGTCAAAAAACATTTCATAAAAATCGCCCAGCCGGAAAAATAACAGACAGTATTGATATTCCTTTTTGATGGCAAAATACTGTTCCATCATCGGCGTTATTTTCGCCATTGGCGTTCCTCCTTTGTTGTTGTCCAAAGCATCCTGTGTTTTGACAAACACTGCCTGATTTGCTTGGCAAAGCACAGGAAAAAAAGCCAAAGCCGATGGCGCATTGGCTTGGCCATCGGCTTGGTTTTCGTCCCTTAGAAGCAGCCGCTGCAGCTGGCGCAGCTGGATGGATCACAGCCGCCGGCTGTCACATCCTGGCCCTGAATGGTGGCGCTAAGCAGGTTAAAGATGGAATTGACATAGGCGCCAAACTGGCTTTCTGCCTCCAGCAATTTTGCCGTAGAAGCATTGTTTTTGATTTCTTCTTCCTTGGCCACAATTTTGTCGCCCAGTTCGGTCAAGATGGCTTTATCGCTGTCGGGATCGGACATGATGTTTTGCCATTCGTCTTTCATTTTGGTGTATTCATCCACCAGTGCCTTTGCTTCTTCGTCTTTTTCAAAAGCTTCTCTGGCTGCATACAATTTTTGTGCTTCTTCGCATTCCAGAATATCTTTGCCCAACTGTCTTGCCTGATCGTAAATGCTCATTCGTTTCCAATCCTTTCTCCAAGAAAATAAAATGTTTTGTTTTCCGTCAGTTTCACCGGCAGAATCTGGCCGATGAGAGACGGCTCTCCGGGAAAATGCACCAGCGTGTTCTGCTCGGTGCGCCCCGAAAGCATATTTTCGCCCTGGCGGCTGACTTCCTCTGCCAAAACCGGCAGCACCTTGCCCACCAATCCAGAGTGAATGTCATGAATTTTTGGATTTAACACATCCAGCAGACGGTCAAACCGGTCATGGGCCACCGCTTCTTCCACCTGGTTTTCCATGACGGCCGCCGGCGTGCCGGTGCGTTTGGAATAGAGGAAGGTAAAGGCTGTGGAATAACCCACCTTGCGCACCACATCCAGCGTTTCTTGAAAATCTTCCTCCGTTTCGCCGGGAAAGCCCACGATGATGTCGGTGCTAAGGAAAATATCGGGGATGGCCGCCTTGATTTTTTCCACCAATGCCAGATACTGTTCTTTGGTGTAACGGCGGTTCATTTCCTTTAGCACCCGGCTGCTGCCGCTTTGCACCGGCAGATGGAGATATCGGCACACCTTTTCGCATTCGGCCATGGCACAAATCAGCTCGTCAGACAAGTCCTTTGGATGGCTTGTCATAAAGCGGATGCGCTCCAGCCCCTCGATTTTGTTGGTTTCTCTCAATAATTGGGCAAAGGTCACCTGCGGCGAGAGGGTTTTTCCATAGGAATTGACGTTTTGCCCCAAAAACATAATTTCCTTCACGCCGTCTTTCACCAGCGCCTCCACCTCGGCCAAAATATCGGCCATTTCCCGGCTGCGCTCCCGTCCTCTCACATAGGGCACAATGCAGTAGCTGCAAAAATTGTTGCAGCCATACATGATGTTAACGGCAGCCTTATAGGCATGCTCCCGGTGGGAAGGCAAATCCTCCACAATTTCGCCCTGCTCCTGCCAAATATCGCAAATGGGGCTTCCGCTTTCGATGCGGGCATCCAATAATTCCGGCAGTTTATAGAGATTGTGGGTGCCAAAAATGAGATCCACATGGCGGTAAGAGCGGTGCAGTTTTTCTAGCACCGTTTCTTGCTGCACCATGCAGCCGCAAAGGGCCACAATCAGTTCCGGTTTGGTGCGCTTTAAATGGTGCAGCCATCCCAGCTTGCCATAGACTTTCTGCTCCGCATTTTCTCGGATACAGCAGGTGTTGTAAATGACAAAGTCGGCTTCTGTTTCAGCCTGGGTTGCTTCATAACCCATCTCTTCCAGCATCCCCACAATTTTTTCCGAATCGTGGGCATTCATCTGACAGCCCATGGTAAAGCAAAAATACTTTCGTTTCTTTCCTGTTTCCTGTTCATATGCCGCATTCCACTGCCGCACCCGCTCCAGAAACGCCACCTGGCTGGCAAAGGCGCCGTGGTACTGTTTTTCGCTCATCTTCTTGTCCTTTCTGCCTTTGATACAGAGTTTATCAGTGTTACAGTATACCACAAAAACCGCCTGTTTTCAAGCATTGCCGCCACTGCCAAAAAAATTAAAAAATTATTCATACTTCCTACATGGTATATTCATACTTATTTACTATACTTTCCATTGTAAGCAAGAACATTCCCCCTTTTGAAAAAGAACCCCCCTGATTTGGCTGCCGCTGATGCGGCAGCCTTTCGTTTTGCATCGAAGATACCCAAACAAAAAGCTAGTCTAAAAAAGCGGACCAGAATCTTTGAAACAACAAGGATTCTGGTCCGCTTGCTTTATGAAAACTGTGAAAACGACGGCTGTTTTCTTTATTGCTGTGTAAAAGAAACAGTGCCGTCGGCTCCTTTCACCAGCTGATAGGTCTTGTTAACCGTATAGCCGTTGGAGGCTTTCATCTGCACCTGCAAAGTATGATTTCCGGCCGAAAGGGCGGTGCTGTCCAAATTCCAGGCAAAGGGGCTGGCACCAACAGATGCTTTTTGCACCCCATCCAAGGTGTACGTTACCGTCACCGCCTGGTTGATGACGTCACAATAACTGCGCAGAGGAATCACGCCAGTCAGGCCCGTTGCGCCGTTTAACTTACGGAACGTGGGGGCCGTTTGGTTGATGGATGTCATCAAGGTGGGGTTTGCGCCGGTGGCCTGCTGATAAGCTGCCTGCACTTTGCTGTTGCCGCTTAGCTGATAGGAATAAGAGCCCATGTTCTGGTCAAAATACAGCATGATTTTGATTTGCGGATAGACCATGTTCAGCGTGCCATAGCTTTCGGTGATGCGGTTGACGGCAAAGGCCGAAAGGTCCTCCCCGCCGCTTGGCAGGGCATAGCCGCTGCCCTGTTCGGTCACGATCACCGGTTTTTTGTACTGGTCTGCCAGTTTTACCACATGTTCCATGCTTTTGACGGCGTCAGCATACTGGTTTAACCCAAAATACATATCATTGGCATCGCCGGCCGATGTGGGGTTACCGGCATATTGATATTTATTCATATAGAGGGATGCGCCCACCCAGTCCACCAAAGAAGGATCTGGGAAATAAACGCCCATATCTTCTCCCCAAGGAGAAGCATAGCTGGGAGAGAAAATCAAGGCCACATTGGGCGCTGTGCTTCTGGCCATGGAGGCAATTTTGTTATAAGCCGTTTTAAAGGCATCCGGCGTTGTTTTTGTAGTCCAAACATTCATTTCCCCACCAATACGCAAAAAGACAGGACAAGTCAATGTGGATAAATAAGAAAGGGTTTCGTTGATTTTCCCATCCAAAGAACCGCTGTTGACTTGGGAAACAGTGTTTCCTTCCTGGGGGAAATTCAAGTTAATCAAAATGGCGTGATTGCCATCGAGAAAATGCTGGATTTTCCAATCAAAGTCTTTGGCCGAAGGATAACTGCTGCCCAGTTCCACATAGAATGAAACAATGGCTTCGTTTTTGGCTGCGCTTTCCCCGTTTTCCGTATAGCAGCGGCCAATCCAGGTGCCGCTTTTTGGTTCGTTTTTGGCGCCGTAATAAGGGGCGCCTGTGTTGGAAACGGTGTATACTTCTGCCATGGCATCTATTTTTTCCAGCCGTTCTTTGGCCATGATCACGGCATCGGTGAAATTCAGATAGGTGCCTGCCTCGATGACGCCTTGCAGGGCTTCTTTGGCCTTTTCCATTTTTCCCATGCCTTCATAAATGGCATAGTTATTGTAATTGACATTATAGCGAATCCCCGCCACATCTGTATCCAGCGGCAAGCCTTTATAATAATTTAACAATGCTTCCCCAGTGGAAATCATGGCATTTTTGTCGCCAGACTGCTGGGCTTGCTGAAAGGCCGTCAAATATGGCCAATATCCCTTGGGATGCGCCGCCAGGGCGCTGCTGCTGAGCAAAAGAGAGCAAATCAGCCCTCCTGCCAGAATTTTTTTCCACATCCGTTTCATACGCCTCGTCCTCCTTTGGTTCCATCCATTTCTTTTGGCAGATGGCTTTTCCAAATTTTTTCTGCCACCCGCACACCGTCCACCGCAGCCGACACAATGCCGCCTGCATACCCGGCCCCTTCTCCGGCGGGATAGAGTCCTCCAATCCCTTCTGCCTGCAAGGTTTCTTTTTGCCGCAAAAGCCGCACCGGCGAAGAACTGCGGCTTTCCACCGCCGTCAACACCGCATCCTCTGCTGCAAAGCCGGGCCATTTGTGATCCATGGCCAAAATCCCTTCTTTGAGCGCCCCCACCAACACTTCTGGTAACACCTGGGATAACGCACACATCTGAACCCCTGGGCGACAGGTGGGTTTCACACGGGAAAAAGAAACCGTCGGCCGGTCTGCCAAAAAGTCCCCAAGCCGCTGCGCCGGCGCATATCCATTTCCTCCGCCGGCCAAAAAAGCCGCTTCCTCCACTTCCCTTTGCCACTCCATTCCCGCCAAAGGATGGTCCGAAGGAAAATCGGCAGGCCAAACTTGTACCAAAAGGGCGCTGTTGGCGTTTTCCCCATCCCGGGCGTGATAGCTCATGCCGTTGACGGCCAGGCGGCCTTCCTCGCTGGAGGCATTGACCACAAACCCTCCGGGGCACATGCAAAAGGTATACACCCCTCGCCCGTCCGCCGTCTGCGCCGTCAGTTGATAGGAAGCCGGAATCAAACTTTTTTCTTCACAAAAACTTCCAAACTGCATCCGGTCGATTTCTTTTTGTAAATGTTCCACCCGCACCCCCATGGCAAAAGGCTTTTGTTCCATCCGAAGCCCCTTTTCATAACAAAGGGTAAATGTATCCCGGGCGCTGTGTCCCAGCGCCAAAACAAGATCCTGGGTTTTGATCCAATCTCTACCATTCCATTGTACCCCTGTCACCTGTCCATTTTCAAGGCAAAAATCTGTCATTTTAGAAAAAAAATGGACTTCTCCACCCATTTTTATGATGTCCTCCCTCATCCGGCGCACCACATCTTTCAATAAATCGGTGCCCACATGAGGGCGATAGCTGTATAAAATTTCTTCCGGCGCGCCAAAGCGGACCAAGGTTTCCAGCACAAAACGGCTGCGGCCATCTTTGGTGCGGGCCGTTAATTTCCCGTCGGAAAAGGTCCCGGCGCCGCCTTCGCCAAACTGCACGTTGTTTTCTGTAGAAAGCTTGCCCCCTGCCCAAAATGCTTCCACTGCCTGCTGGCGGCTTTCCACATCGCCGCCCCGCTCCAGCACAATGGGGCAAAGCCCGGCCTTTGCCAGCACATAAGAGGCAAATAACCCCGCCGGGCCAAACCCCACCACCACCGGGCGCAGCGGACTTTTGGCCTGTCCGGACGGGAAAGAGACCGTCTTTTTTTCATAACGGGAAATCCCTTGTTTACCGGCCAGGCGGCGTAAGAGCCGCTCCTCTCCTTTTACTTTCACCGCCAGCGTATAGCGAAAAAAAATATTTCCCTTTTTTCTGGCGTCCAGCACCTGGCGCAAAATATGAAGCTCCAGCAGGTCTTTTTCTCCAATACCCAGTTTTTTGCAGGCCCGCACTTGCAGCATCGTTTCGTCTTCTTCCGGCAGCAATGTAATTTGTTCCAGTTGTATCATGCCCATGCTCCTTTTTCCAAACTCTTTCTTTCAGTATACCAACCTGTCTCCTCCTCGTCCAGAAAAAAACTTTGCATTCCCTCCCCAAATATATTACAATTGAAAAAAACAGAAAGGAGTTCGTATCTGTGAAACCAAAAATCTTAGCCACCCAGTGGATTCCCGATGAAGTAAAAGAAGCCTTTGCTGCTGAGGCAGAGCTGACCACTCCTGATCAAGAAAAAATTGCCTTTTCTAAAGCTGAAGTGCTGCAGCTGCTGCCAGATTTCGATGGATTATATACAATGTTTTTCAAAACAGACCGGCAGGTGATCGACGCCGGCAAAAAGCTGAAAGCCATTGCCAACATGGGCGTAGGATTTGACTCCATCGATGTTGCCTATGCCACCGAAAAGCACATCGCCGTTATCAACACCCCCCACTCTGTGACAGAAGGGACGGCGGAGTTGACCGTTGCCCTGATGATGAACACCATGCGCAGCATCACTGCCTATGACCGCTTTGTGCGGGAAGGCGGCTGGATCACCAGCGCCTTTGATGCCGCTGGCACAGAACTTTTTGGCCGCAAAATCGGCATTTGCGGGTTTGGCCGCATTGGCCGCTCTGTGGGCAAAAAAGCCCAGGCTTTGGGCATGCAGCTTTTTTATTATGATCCCTTCCGCCTTTCCAAAGAAGAAGAAACTGCCTTGGGCGCTACCTACCTGCCTTTTGAAGACTTGCTTCGCCAATGCGACTGCATCAGTCTCCATATGCCCTATACGCCTCAAAATCATCATCTGATCAACCGCGACACCCTTTCTATGATGAAGCCAAGCGCTTATCTCATCAACGCCGCCCGCGGCGCTGTGGTGAAAGAAAGCGATTTGGTTTGGGCCCTGCAAAACGGCGTCATCCGCGGCGCAGGTCTAGATGTCTTTGAAACGGAGCCTGTTATCAGCGATGCCCTCAAAGCCTGCCCCAATGTGGTCATGACACCCCATATCGGCACCCAGACCTACGGCATCCGGGTTCGCATGTGCCATGAAGCGCTGCAAGGCATGACGGCCATCTTTTCTGGCAAACGTCCGGAAAACCTGGTCAACCGCACGGTAGAGCTTTTCTAAAAAGAGGTGATTCCATGTCCATATTTCCAGCCCTCATTTCTTCCGGTATGGTGTTTCTCATTTGGATTGTGATTGTTGTTTTCATCCTCAGCCGCTTTTCCCGGTTTCAAAAGGAGACCAAAGCCCGTTCTGTTTATCAGACAGTGAAACAAAACCCCAAATTGCAGCCAAAAAAGCAGCCGGCAAAAACAGAAACTTTTGCTCCAAAAACAGAAAAGCAGCCTGTTTTTTCTAAACCAGCGGCCTCTCCTTTTGGCCAGGAACAAAAGAAAAAGCGCTCTTTTTTTGGCAGCCGAGAGCCAGACTGCGATTTAGATGAACGAGTTTTTGGTCCTCGCAACCAGCACAAGGATCTATTTTAACCCCTATTGCAAAGGAGGAACCATCCCATGGATGAAGTCAGAGAATTGGCCGTCGTCTCCCGCATCAACGAGCTGGCCAAAAAAGCCAAAACCGAAGGTTTAACGGCCGAAGAGACGGCCGAAAGAGACGCCCTGCGCAAGGAATATATCGAAGCTTACCGCAAAAATTTGCGGGGCACCTTGGAAAACATCCGCCTTGTGGATGAACAGGGCAATCAGCATCCCCTGAAAAAAAGAACCGTAAATTAAAAATTTTTCTTACCCTACTGCTTTGTAAGAAAATAAAAATAGCTGGAACCCTATCAATAAAAAGGATTCCAGCTTTTTTGTTACCCAGTCCTTTTCTTGAAAAATCGCCTTTGAAAAGCCTTTTTTTCTTAATCTGCCAGCTGGGCCACGTGATACACGCCCGTATCCAAAAGCCAGGTGCCATCCACCTTTGTCATGGTCAGTTTCGATGGCAAGGTATCATAATCGAATAGATCAAAATCAAAGGTAATTTCTGCCTGTGTCGGCGAAAGCAGCTTCACCCGCAGGCTTTCTTCATCCAGCTGCAGCGCCATGCCCTTGCCGCCTATATCGGCATTGACATAAAGCTTGCCGTTTAGCTCCACCACATAGGCGTCCTCTCCTGTCAGCCTGGATAAAAACTCATTGCATCTAGCCTCGTTGCTGTAAGTCCCCCGCACAAATTGCTCCAAATCGGCCATGGTTTGGAACCGGTCGCTGATCACCGGCGCATACCGCCAAGAGCCCACCTGCACCTGCTGCGCCCAATCGCCATCCAGTCCGGCATTGAATACGCCTTCCACATCCAAATCCCGCTGCATCAGCGCCAAAGCCGTTTTGGTCAATGCCTGATTTTCCGTCTCCTCTTCCAGTGTCGTAAAGCGCCAGTTGGCAAAGGTGAAATTGGTTCCGTCAAAGGCAATTTCCCCCCGCAAAAGCCCAATTTCTTCTCCTATCTGGTTTTCTTTGGTCACAGCAAAAACTGGTATCTGGGCTTCCAGATAAGATTTTGTGATGAAAAAGCGAATCACCCTTCCAAACTCGGCTTGGGCTTCTGTGTCCAGCGGCACATCCGTTTTTGTTTCTCCCACCGAAACTGTCAGCTTTCCATCGGCAAAGCTGCTTTTGACCGCCTCGTTGGCCGCTGCCAGCAACGCTTCATTGGATAACCGGGTGCTGCCCCAGCCTTCTTCTGTTTGCTGCAACAAATACAAACTTTCCTTCTCCACATTGGGCGCCTGCTCCGTCAACACAGCCACAGAAAAGTCCCGCTTTCCATCGCCATTATATTCGCCATAGCGCATCTTTGGCAGCGTTTCATAGGCAAGTCCATAAGGCACCTTCACATATCCTGTTTTTTCGTTGTCCTGTTCCACAATCACCATGCCGTCCGGCTTTGCGCCATAGACATAAATGCCCGCCTGGGGAAACGACGCCACCAGAGGAAATTGGGTGGAAAAGGTATAGTCCGACTCCTTGGGCAAAAGCTGTTCATATGTGCCGGCATCTTTCATCTCTGGATACCAGAAGACCTCTCCATTGATCAGCTCAAAGCTCTCCCGCAGCGGCACATAAAGCGTCCCGTCGATATCCACGGCACTGCTTTGTAATTTCTGCCCAAAAATAGAGATGTTCCAATCATCGAGGGTTTTCACGCCAGCCCAGGTCTGTACCGGCTGACAAACGAGACAAAGCATTGCCATCCCAACTGCCAGTTTCCGTTTCATACGCATCTGCCTCCTTTTTCCGTCCAAAAACACAAAACGGAGCAAGGAAAAAAACCTGCTCCGTTTGTCACATCCTTTCTGCGCTGTGGTTATTTGACTTCTTTGTCTTCGACAACCAGTTCTTTAAATGCCGTGGCCAGTCCTGCCAGGCTTTGAATTTCAGAAGGAATAATAATTTTTGTTGCTTTGCCGTCGGCTGCCTTTTCAAAGGCTTCCAGACTCTTAATGGCAATGACTGCTTTTTCCGGCGATGCGGCATTTAACATTTGGATACCGGCTGCCGTTGCTTCTTGCACTTTGCGGATGGCTTCTGCCTCACCTTCGGCCTTTTTAATCATGGCTTCTTTGGCAGCTTCTGCCTGCAAGATGGCTGCTTCTTTGGCGGCCTGGGCCCGCAAAATGGTACTTTCCTTTTCGCCTTCAGCCACCAGCACCGCCGAGCGTTTTTCGCCTTCGGCCTGCAAAATCTTTTCTCGCCGTTCCCGTTCGGCTTTCATCTGTTTTTCCATGGAATCCTGGATTTCCTTCGGCGGCATGATGTTTTTCAATTCCACACGGTTGATTTTGATGCCCCAAGGATCGGTGGCTTCGTCCAAAATCATCCGCATTTTGGAGTTGATGATGTCGCGGGAAGTAAGGGTTTGATCCAGTTCCAAATCACCAATGATGTTACGCAATGTGGTCGCCGTTAAGTTTTCAATGGCACGGATAGGGTTATCCACACCATAGACATACAATTTTGGATCGGTGATCTGCAAATAAATGACAGTGTCAATTTGCATGGTCACGTTGTCTTTGGTAATCACCGGCTGAGGCGGGAAGTCTGCCACCAGTTCTTTTAAATTCACTTTTTTCGATACCCGGTCTACCATAGGCACCAAAAAGTGCAGCCCCGTGCCCCAGGTGGCATGGTAGGCGCCCAAGCGTTCCACCACATAGACATAAGCCTGCGGCACAATCTTCAAGTTTAAAATCACTAAAACCAAAACAATTAAAATTAAAATCAAGATCAAAAATGGCATGGCTTTCTCCCCTTTCAAACTTTGCGCACAAACACTTTGACGCCTTCAATGCGCACAACGCGCACCACCGTTCCGGAAGGAATGGGCGTTTCTTCCGCACTTCTGGCCGTCCACACCTTTCCATCCATCTTCACCGCACCTATTTGCTGCAAGTTATCGATGTCTTCTGTCACAATCGCTTCTGTGCCTACCACCCGGTCCAAGTTGGTGGGTTCGTTTTTCTGCTTCAGCACTTTTTTCACAAAAGGCTTTGTTAATACCAGAAGGGCAATGGAGATGACCAAAAACACCACCACCTGCACCGTCACCGATGCCTTGGCTGCCGCTGTCGCAAAAGCCGCCAAAGCCCCCACACAAAACCAGATGGAAATCAGCGCGCCGGCAGAAATCAGCTCTGCCACCAACAATACGACGAATAACACCACCCAAAAGGTAGACATGTCAATCATCCACATCACATCCTTTGATTTGTGATTTTATTTCAGGAAACCGTTGATGATTTGCTGTTCTGCTTCTTCTTCTGTCAATCCCAATGTCATCAGCTTAATGATCTGTTCTCCGGCAATTTTGCCGATGGCTGCCTCATGGATCAAAGAAGCGTCCACGTGGTAAGCGGAAATTTCCGGCACAGCAACCACAACGCCTTCATCCATAATAATACTATCACATTCCGAGTGTCCCATGCAACGATTATTCCCATTTATGATGGAAATAAACTTTTGTCTGGAGTGGTCTTTGGCCACAGAGCGGGAAGAAAGGGTTACGCTGGAGTCTTCGCCATCCAAGTCCACGTCAAAATGGGTTTCGGCATACTGTTCGCCATGGGTCATGATTTTTTCTTTCACCACGAAGGTGGCGCCAGCTTTCAGGCGTGCTTTTGTTTTGCGGATGGTGCTGTCCACCCCTTTGATCTGGGTGCTTTCCATTTCCACATAGCTGTTTTCATCGGCTTCCACCACAGTTTCGGGGTTGATGATTCGCTTGCCGTTGCCATCGCCAGTGCCGATGTGTTTTTCCAAATATTTCACTTTGGCGTTTTTGCCCACGAAAAAGCGGTGGATGCCGTTATGTTCGCTGCCTTCATCGCCACAGTTGTGTACGCCGCAGCCGGCAATGATGGTCACTTCTGCGTCGTCGCCAATGAAAAAGTCGTTATACACCAAATCATGCACCCCTTCATGGGTGATGAGCGCCGGAATAAACACCTGCTCTGTTTTGGAGCCTGGTTTTACATAAATATCAATGCCGCTTTTATCTTTTTTGCTTTCAATTTTAATATTTTCCGTGCTGACACGACTGTCCAGCTGGCTGTTTAAACGAATGTTGTAGGCTCCGTTGGGGATGCCTTTAAAGCCGGAAACCAGTTCCAGCAAAGTATCTTTGATATCGTCACGCATGGGCTACCACACCGCCTCTCTGATATTTGCATTCTGCCCGGTCTACTTCTGCTTCTTCCATCAGTTTGGGCAAAATTTCTTCTTTGCTGCCGCGGGCGGAAATCAAGCCGCCGGAAACCACAATGATTTCGTCAGCAATATTCAAAATCCGTTCCTGGTGGGAAATGATGACAATGGAGCCTTGAATCTCGTTGTGCATCGTTTCAAACACCTCAATCAAGTTTTTAAAGCTCCACAAGTCGATGCCTGCTTCCGGTTCATCAAAAACAGAGAGCTTTGTTTTTCTTGCCATGATCATGGCAATTTCAATGCGTTTTAATTCTCCGCCGGAAAGAGAAGCGTCTACTTCCCGGTCAATATAGTCCCTGGCGCAAAGGCCCACCTGGGAGAGATATTCACAGGCACAGACATCGTCCAGCGCTCCGCCGGAGGCCAGATTCAGCAAATCTTTCACCGTTACGCCTTTAAACCGCACCGGCTGCTGGAAGGCAAAGCTGATGCCGGCTTTGGCCCGCTCGGTGATGGACCAATCGGTGATATCTTGTCCATCCAAATAAATACGGCCGCTGGTTGGCGTCAAAATGCCGGCAATGATTTTTGCCAATGTACTTTTGCCGCTGCCATTGGGTCCGGTAATGACAATAAATTTTTTATCATCAATGGTCAGCGAGATGTCATTGATGATTTCCTTTTCACCTTCTACGGTGTAGGATATGTTTTTCAACTCCAACATAAACGTGGTCCTCCTTCAACTGCGCACTTCTCAACTTCTCAAATTATACCAATTTCTGCAACCTACGTCAATAAACACTTGTATCATACCCTTTTTCTAGGAAAATATCTGTTGCATTTGCAACTTTTAAGCATTTTTTTCCAAGAAAACCCGACAAAAAAAGCCCCACCGTTTTCTTAAAGAAATCCAGTGGGGAAAGAATTTATTTTACTTTGTTTGTGATGCGGCCGATGCCTTCAATTTCACAGATGACTTCGTCACCGCTTTTTAAAAATTTCGGCGGTTCAAAGCCCATCCCAACGCCGGCCGGTGTGCCGGTGGCGATGATGGTGCCAGCCTGCAAAGTCATGCCTTGGCTTAATTCATGAATCACATAATCAATATCATGAATGAATAAGTCGGTGGCGGCATTTTGCCGCAGTTCGCCATTGACATAAGAGCGAATGTTCAACACCGGCGGATAGGCCACTTCGTCGGCCGTCACAATCACAGGACCAAGGGGCGTAAAGCCGTCCAGGCTTTTACCAAAATACCATTGTTTGTGTCTGGTCTGCAATTCTCTGGCCGTTACGTCATTCATCACCGTATAACCGAAAATATAGTCCTTGGCGTCCTCTGCCGCCACGTTTTTGGCATCTTTTCCAATGATCACAGCCAATTCCGCTTCATAGTCCAACGTGCTGATCAAATCGGCATAGGCCGGGATATCATCCCCGTCGGCCGAAGCACGGGTCACCCGTTTGGAAAAGTATACGGGAAATTGACGGTCGCCGCCAAAGGCTTCTTTTTTGTACCGCATGGATTCTTCCGCATGGGCCATATAATTGATGCCCAGACAGATGATATCCTGCTTTGGATGAACAATGGGCGCCAATGGCTGCACCTGGGAAAGGGGCAAACCGTTTTCGTTGGCCAAAGCCGCCATAGAAGCCAGCTGTTCTTTGGTGGCCGTTTCCACCAACGCATTCATATCGGAAAACAAAAAGCCATGGTCTGCCAGCGGCACCACAGCGCTGCCATCTTTTGTCACCACACCAACCTGTTCTTTTCCTCCTGCCAAAAACGTCATCAGCTTCATGGGAACACTCCTTTTTTCTATCTACACAGATTATGCTTTTTCCTGTGCCCGTGCCAATGCACCGTCCAAAATAGAAATGGCTTCGTCCATCTCTTCTTTGGTGATGATCAGCGGCGGCACAAACCGGATGACGTTGGTACCCGCTCCTACCAAAAGCAATCCATGGGCAATACTGTCGGCAATCACATCAGCCACAGGAATGGTCAATTCAATGCCCTGCATCAGCCCAACGCCCCTTACATCTGCAATGATATCATATTTTTCCTGGCATTCCAACAATTTTTTCTGCAAATATTCGCCCTGTTTTTTCACATTCTCCAGCACGCCGTTTTCAAATAATTCGTGCATCACCACAGTGCCTGCGGCTGTGGCCAAGGGGTTTCCGCCAAAGGTGGAGGCATGGTCCCCCGGCTGAAATGCTTGTGAGAGGCGGTCTGTGGCCATAAAGGCCCCGATGGGTACGCCGCCGGCCAATCCCTTGGCAAAGGTGGCGCCGTCTGGCTGCACGCCATAATGCTGATAAGCAAACAACTCTCCAGTCCGTCCCACACCGCACTGAATTTCATCGAAGAGCAAAACAATGTCTTTTTCGTCACACAAAGCCCGTACGGCTTCCAGATATGCTTTGTCGGCTGGGTGAATGCCGCCTTCGCCTTGAATTGGTTCCATCAAAATGGCGCAAGTGTTGTCATCCACTGCTGCTTTCAACGCTTCCAAATCATTAAAAGGCACATGTTTTACCCCCGGCAGCAAGGGATCCAGCCCCTTTTGGTATTTGGCCTGGCCGGTGGCCGTCACGGCGCCATAGGTGCGGCCATGGAAGGAATGTTCCATGGTGATGATATCCCGGCCGGGTTTTCCTTTCATGGTGGCATATTTCCGGGCAATTTTCAAAGCTGCTTCAATGCTTTCTGCGCCGCTGTTGCAGAAAAAGACTTTGTCAAAGCCGGAATGGGCGCAGATGGCTTCTGCCAAAGAAATCTGCGGCTCGGTGTAATACAAATTAGAAACGTGGATCAGTTTTTGTGCCTGCTCCGCAATCTTTTTGGACAGCGCTTCATGGCCGTGGCCCAAAGAGTTGACGGCAATGCCTGCCACAAAGTCCAAATATTTTTTCCCATCCATATCCCACACATAGCAGCCTTTGCCGTGGTCAAAGGCGATGGGAAAACGGCTGTATGTATTCATCACAACGGCTGCGCCCCGGGCAGCCAATGCTTCTGTCTGGTTCATGGTTGTTTCCTCCTTATTTTTCAATCATGGTGCCAATCCCCTGTGGGGTGTACAATTCCAAAATCAAGCAGTGCTGCACCCGGCCATCGAGAATATGGACGTTGTTGACGCCGGCTTTGACGGCCTCCATGCAGCATTGCACCTTTGGAATCATGCCGCCGGAGATGGTGCCGTCTGCAATATATGTTTCCACTTCCTCTGCCTTTAAAAACGACATGAGAGAATTGGGATCATTGACATCTTTCATGACACCTTCCACATCGGTGAGGAAGGCCAGCTTTTCTGCTTTCAAGCTGCCGGCAATGGCGACAGCCATATAATCGGCATTGATGTTATAGCTTTGGCCTTGATCGTCTTTACCGATGGGGGCAATGACGGGGATAAAGCCGGTATCAATGAGGCTTTGAATCAAGGAAGGATCCACCGATTCAATTTCCCCCACACAGCCATAGTCCACGCCGTTTTCCGGCTGGATTTTTTTGGCCCGGACGGTGTTGCCGTCTTTGCCGCTGATGCCCACGGCCTTGACGCCGTGCAGTTCCAAATCGGTGACAATTTGTTTGTTGAGCTTACCGGAAAGGACCATTTCGGCCACTTCCATGGTTTCCTGGCTGGTCACCCGCAGTCCGTCCACAAACTTGCTTTCAATGTCCAGCCGTTTTAAAAAAGAGCTGATGTCAGGGCCGCCGCCATGGACAATGACGGGATGCATCCCCACCAGTTTCATCAGCACAATGTCTTTGATGATGGTATCTTTGATTTTTGGATTGATGAGGGCGCTTCCACCATATTTGATGACAATGGTTTTGTCATAAAATTTTTGGATAAAAGGCAGGGCTTCTGTCAGAATCTGCGCCTTTTCAATGTTTTCCATCATGGCCTGCTGTTCTGCTTCGCACATGGCTCATTCCTCCTTTTTTTCAGCTTCTATAATCGCCGTTGATTTTTACATAATCGTAACTGAGATCGCACCCCCAGGCCGAAGCCGTTTCGTTGCCTTCCCGCAGGATGATGCGGATCAAGATTTCTTTTTCGCTTAAAATTTCGGCTGCCTTTTCTTCGTCAAAGACAATGGGTGTGCCGCAGTCCATCAGCAAAATGGAACCTTTGGCGCTTTCAAAGACGATGTCCACCTGTTCTGGATCAAAGGAAACGCCGCTGTACCCCATGGCGCAAAGCACACGGCCCCAGTTGGCGTCTTCCCCGAAAACGGCTGCTTTAAACAAATTGGAGCATACCACCGATTTAGCCATTTGCTTGGCTTCTGCCTGGGAGGCAGCCCCGGTGACGTTGACTTCCATAAACTTGGTGGCACCTTCGCCGTCTTTGACCAAATTTTTGGCCAGGAACAAATTCACATGGTGCAATGCTTCGCAGAAGGCTTGATAGTCTTCGTTTTCCGTATCAATCACCGGATTTTCGGCCAAACCGTTGGCCAACACCAGCACCGTATCATTGGTGGAGGTGTCCCCGTCTACGGAAACCATGTTATAGGTTTCTTTCACATCGGCGGAAAGGGCTTTTTGCAGCAGTTCTTTGGAAATGGCACAGTCGGTGGTAATAAAGCCCAGCATGGTAGCCATGTTGGGGTGAATCATGCCGCTGCCTTTGGCCATGCCGCCAATGGTAACGGTCTTGCCGCCCAAAGTCAGCTCTACGGCAATTTCTTTGGGATAGGTGTCGGTGGTCATGATGGCTCTGGCGGCCAGATGGCCGTTTTCTTCTGCCGTTCCCATGGATGGGAAAGCGGCGGCAATGCCTTTGGCCACGGTTTCAATGGGAAATGGCGCGCCAATGACGCCGGTGGATGCCGTCAGCACTTGTTCTGGCGCAACCCCCAATTCCTTGGCCAAGGCTGCCGCCATATCGGCATTGGCTTGTTTTCCTGCTTCGCCGGTGCAGGCGTTGGCGTTGCCGCTGTTGACAGCCACACCGCTGATTTTGCCTCCCGCTGCCAGCACTTCTTTATTTCGCAATACGGAAGCGGCTTTTACCACATTGGTGGTAAAGCAAGCGGCCGCTACCGCCGGCACTTCACTGGCCAAAAGGGCCAGGTCATATCCGCTTTTTTTCACACCGGCGGCAAAGCCGGTGGCCATAAACCCCTTGGGGCTTGTGACAGAGCCTTTGATTTCTTTCATATATCCTTCCTCCTTATGTTCTGGAGCGATATTCTCCGTTGATTCTCACATATTCATGGGTTAAATCACAACCCCAGGCAGTGGCGCCGGCGGCGCCGTCTTTGAGGCGGATGTGGATAATAATATCTCGTTCTTTCAACACCTCTGCTGCTGCGTTTTCGTCAAAGGAAACGGGCGCGCCTTCTTCCATCATCAGCACCGTGCCGTTTTCGCTGGAAAAATCCATATCCAGCCGTTCCGGCGTAAAAAAGGCGCCGCTGCCGCCCAGTGCGGCAATGACACGCCCCCAGTTGGCATCTTCTCCATAAAGCGCCGTTTTCACTAAATTGTTGGTGACAACGGCCTTTGCCAGCACTCTGGCATCTGCCTCTGTTGCCGCCCCCGTCACCTGCACTTCCATATATTTGCCGGCCCCTTCCCCATCATGGACAATGTCTTTGGCAAATTTTTCATGGATGGCATACAAGGCTTCGCAAAAAGCTTCGTACCATTCGTCTTCTTCGGTGATGGGCTCATTTTGGGCCATGCCGTTGGCCAAAAGGACGGCCATGTCGTTGGTGGAAGTGGCCCCATCGACGGAAATCATGTTATACGTTTCTTTGACAGAAAAGGAGAGCGCCTTTTGCAGCAGTTCATGGGAAATGGCCAAGTCGGTGGTGATGAAACTTAACACCGTTGCCATGTTGGGATGGATCATGCCGCTGCCTTTACACATGGCTCCGATTCTTACCGTCTTTCCCTTCACCAAAAGCTCCACTGCCATTTCCTTTAAAAAGGTGTCGGTGGTGATGATGCCGGATGCGGCGTTTTTGGCCTCTTCCCGTTTTTTGGACAAAAACGGCGCCGTTTCCATAATCCCTTTTTTCACCACATCTATGGGCATGGCCAAGCCGATGATGCCGGTGGCCGCCGTCAGGATTTCTTCTTTTTTGGCCCCGATGGCTGCCGCAAAACAGGCTGCCATAGCTTCATTGTCTTTGATGCCCTGCTTACCGGTGCAGGCATTGGCGTTGCCGCTGACACAAATCAGCCCCCGAATGGGCTTTTCGCCTTTGGTCAGTGCCTCGTCCCACAAAATATGGGCCGCCCGCACCCGGCTTTGGGTGTAGCAGCCGGCAGCCTTGGCCGGTGCTTCCGACACCAAAAGAGCCATGTCTTTTTTCACTTTTTTCATGCCCACATGGCGCCCCGTGGCCAAAAAGCCTTGGGGCGCTGTAATGCCTCCATCAATGATGCGAAACATCTTTCGTCCTTCCTTTCTTTAGGCTGGGAAAATGGGTGGACAGCTTAAGCCCGTTTCTTCCGGCAGGCCAAAGAGCAAATTCATGTTCTGCACGGCCTGTCCGGCAGCGCCTTTGCCCAAGTTGTCGATGGCGCCAATGGCAATGATGCGGTTGGTGCGTTCGTCAATGGTAAAACCAATATCCAAGAAGTTGGAGCCTTTCACCCATCTCGTTTCGGGGAAGACGCCTTTTTTCGTCAAACGGATAAAGTATTCTTTTCCATAATATTTTTCGTATACGGCCTTTACCTCTTCATAGGAAACTTTCTGTTTCAAGGTGGCATAGCAGGTGGCCAAAATCCCCCGGTTCATGGGGATCAAATGCGGTGTAAAAGTCAGTGTGATTTTCTCCCCTGCCGCATAGGAAAGCTGTTCTTCAATTTCCGGGGTGTGGCGGTGGCTGGCCAATTTATAAGCTTTCACCGTTTCGTTGCATTCGTCAAACATATTGGGTAATGCCAGTCCTCGTCCAGCGCCGGTAACGCCGCTTTTGGCATCCACCACAATGGTATGTAGATCAATCAGCCCTTCTGCCACCAGCGGCCGCAGCGTCAAAATGGAGCAAGTGGTGTAGCAGCCAGGGTTTGCAATGAGTCGGGCCCCTTTGATTTTTTCCCGGTTCACTTCACAAAGACCATACACAGCCTCCGGCAAAAGCCCTTTGCCGTGGTGTTCCACCCCATACCAGGCTTCGTATTCGGCGGCGTCTTGCAGCCGGAAGTCGGCGCCAAAGTCAATGACCTTTGTTTTTTCCAATACATCCTTTGTAATGACTTTCGAAGCAGTGCCATGGGGCAGTGCCAAAAACAGCACGTCGCATGCTTCGCTTAACAAATCCAAATCCATTTCGCCCAACACCATTTCGTTGAGCTGGCGGTAGTTTTCGTATACCTCGTCAAATTGTTTTCCTACATAACTATGGGCTGTCATATGGGTAATGGAAACTTCCGGGTGCTGCATCAATAACCGGACCAATTCATTGCCGGCATATCCCGTTGCTCCAATGATTCCTGCTTTTATCATAGGTGATAACTCCTTTCTTACTCTCTCATTCGCATATGATTTTATAATTATACACACTTTATTCGGAATATGCAAGGAAATTTCAAAAAAATATTGCATTTTTTTCGCATACCGTGTATAATGTGTTTCAACAGCAAAAAAACATCCATTTATATTTAGGAGGTATTTTGATATGGAAAAAGAAAAAATCGTGCTTGCCTATTCCGGCGGCTTGGACACATCTGTCATCATCCCTTGGCTGAAAGAAAACTATAATAATGCAGAAGTCATTGCCGTTTGCGGCAATGTGGGCCAAGGCAAGGAAACAGAAGGTCTGGAAGAAAGAGCCCTCAAAACTGGCGCCAGCAAGCTTTATATTGAAGACTTGACCGAAGAATTCATCACCGAAGCCATCTTCCCTTGTGTGAAAGCCAATGCCGTTTATGAAGGCAAATATCTGCTGGGCACCTCCATGGCCCGCCCCATCATTGCAAAACGCCTGGTGGAAATCGCAAAAAAAGAAGGCGCAACGGCCATCTGCCACGGCGCCACCGGCAAGGGCAACGACCAGGTACGGTTTGAATTGACCATCAAAGCCCTGGCTCCAGAACTGAAAATCATTGCTCCTTGGCGTCTGGACACCTGGAAAATGCAAAGCCGGGAAGACGAAATGGCTTATCTGGAAGCCCATGGCATTCCATTTGAAGCAGGCCACGACAATTCCTATAGCCGTGACCGCAATATCTGGCATTTAAGCCACGAAGGCTTGGAACTGGAAGATCCAGCCAACGAACCAAACTATGAACATCTGCTGCAGCTGGGCGTTTCCCCAGAACAGGCACCAGATACCCCAGAATATGTAACGCTGCATTTTGAAAAAGGCATCTGCACCGCCATCAACGGCAAAGAAATGGGCCCTGTGGAACTGCTGACCACCTTAAACGAACTGGGCGGCAAAAACGGCATCGGTATCCAAGACATCTGCGAAAACCGTGTGGTTGGTATGAAGAGCCGTGGCGTATACGAAACCCCAGGGGGTTCCATTTTGTACTACGCGCATCGGGAACTGGAATACCTGACTTTGGACAAACAGACCCAGGCTTGGAACGAAGTTTGCTCCACCAAATTTACTGAATTGGTCTACAGCGGCGAATGGTTCACCCCTCTGCGGGAAGCACTGAGCACCTATTTTGACAGCGTCAACGAAACCGTGACCGGCGATGTGAAACTGAAACTCTATAAAGGCAACATCATTCCAGCCGGCTCCACCAGCCCCTATTCTCTTTATAACGAATCCATTGCCAGCTTCACCACCGGCGAACTGTATAACCACAAAGACGCCGACGGCTTCATCAACCTCTTTGGCCTGCCCATGAAAGTACGGGCTATGATGATGCAGAACAAAAAATAAGCCTTGACAAAATCCGTCAAGAAACAGAAAATATGAGATAGCGAAGCAATCTCTTGGCTGTCGCCGCAATCCGGCGGCAGCCATTTTCGTATGAAAAACAGAAAGGATGACCATTGTATGAGTAAACTTTGGGGCGGCCGTTTCACCAAACAGACCGACGGCTTCACCGACCATTTCCATTCTTCCATTTCCTTTGACAGCCGGATGTACAAGCAGGATATCGAAGGCAGCATGGCCCACGCCAAAATGCTGGGTAAGCAAGGCATCATCTCCCAAGAAGACGCCGATTTATTGGTGAAAACCTTGGGCGAAGTGCTGGCAGACATTGAAGCAGGCCACGTAACCTTCGACGAAAAAGCCGAAGACATCCACATGAACATCGAAACCATTTTGATTGAACGCATTGGCGATGTGGGCAAGCGGCTTCACACCGGCCGCAGCCGCAACGACCAGGTGGCACTGGATATCCGGATGTATGTAAAAGAAGAAATCAGCACCATCCGTGATTTGATCAAAACATTGGCCATCACCTTAAACGACTTGGCCAAAGACCATACCGAAACCATCATGCCCGGCTATACCCACCTGCAGCGGGCCCAGCCCATCACATTGGCCCACCATCTTTTGGCCTATGTGGAAATGTTCAAACGGGATAACGACCGATTAAAAGACGTCTACCGCCGCACCAACGTCCTGCCCCTGGGCAGCGGCGCTTTGGCCACCACCACCTATCCTCTGGACCGGTATTTTGTGGCCAACGAATTGGGCTTTGACGGCATCACCTTAAACAGCCTAGACGGCGTCAGCGACCGGGATTTCTGCATCGAGCTTTTGAGCGCCCTTTCTATTTTGATGATGCACTTAAGCCGTTTTTGCGAAGAAATCATCCTTTGGAGCAGCCATGAATTCCGCTTTGTGGAACTGGACGACAGCTATGCCACCGGCTCCAGCATCATGCCCCAAAAGAAAAACCCCGACATGGCCGAACTGATCCGCGGCAAAACCGGCCGGGTATACGGCTATCTCATGGGGCTTTTGACCACTATGAAGGGCCTGCCTTTGGCCTATAACAAAGATATGCAGGAAGATAAGGAAGGCGTCTTTGCCGCCATCGACACCGTCAAAATGTGCCTGCCCGTCTTTACCGGCATGGTGAAAACCATGACTGTCCGCAAAGACAATATGTATCAGGCCACCAAGGGCGGCTTTACCAACGCCACCGACGCCGCCGACTGGCTGGTTAAACATGGCGTGCCCTTCCGGGATGCCCACAGCATCATCGGCCATCTGGTGCTTTACTGCATCGAGCACAACACCAATTTGGACGACCTGTCCTTGGAAGAATACAAAGCCATTTCCCCGGTGTTTGACGAAACCGTCTACGATGCCATCTGGGTGGAAAAATGCGTGGCAGCCAGAAATGTGCCCGGCGGCCCATCTAAAGAATATATTGACACCTTGATTGCCAAAAACGACGCGCTTTTTCAACAAGAAGCCTAAAGAAAGAAAACAGCAAAAACCGGTTTTGCCGCGTTTTTGCTGTTTTCTCTTTTCTAGCTTTTCGGTCGCAATTCATCCCAGAATATTTCATAAAGCCGTTCTTCTGGTTCTTCTTTTGTACTAGCCAACACAAAATGGCGCACATAACAGCCATCGGAAAGCTGTGGACCGGCAGCCAAAGCTGCTTCGTTACTCACCCAGCTGACTTGAGCCGTTACCAACGCAAATCCCGTCCAATCATATTCCTCAGCCATATCCTGTACCGCAATCCAGTCTATCCCCTCATGCTCTTTTAGCCATTCCTCCTGACTCCAAGCCGTCAACTGATGCAGTGTCATTTCTGTATCATATTTTCCTTCTTCAAACCGCTTCTGTCCATTTTTACTGGATCGTTCCAAAGCACTTCCTTCCCCTGTCAGCGCTTGTTGAGCAGCAAAATCCCCGGCCATCTCTGCCGCATAATACTCATACACCATTTTCTCCCATTCGTTTTCGATTGTATCTTCCAAAAAAAGAGTCCGGTCGTCAAATACAATTTCTGGCTCCACATCCAAATCCAAAGAAGGAAGTTCTTCTGCATCTAAAAAGAGTGGTTCTAGCTGTAACTGGCCATCTTCCCTCTCTTTGCATCCTTCTTGTTCTTCCGCCACTTCTTCTTTCGTTATAGGCGGTACGGCGTCTTCCTTTCCTGTATGTTTCTCACAGCCAACGAAAGCCAATAAGCAAATAAAACCACATAGCCAAATTTCTTTGCCATATTTCTTTCTTTTCCCCTTTTTTGCCATCTCCTCGCCTCCTTTATTTCCCATTTTATGCTGCCCGTATAAAAAACGCCTCCTTGTTTCCACAAGGGGGTTTTTCTCAGTAATTCTGGGCCATCACATTGCCTTGTCCATCCACAAAGGTGATCTGAACGGTGGCATCTTCTGGCACTTTTTTATAGGTTTTTACAATGCTTTCAAACATGGTATAATACTGGTCTTGCAATTCCGGCGTAAATTCATCCCAGGCCGCAATGGCGTCTTCTGTAAAGACGATGGTCATGTTGCTCCAATCGTCTCCTTCTCCCGGCTGAATGTCCTGCAGCACCCGGCTATACATTTGCAGCACATAATCAATGCGCATCGGGAATTCTTCTTCCAATGCAATATCCATTTCTTCTTCCGAAGGATAG
The DNA here is from genome assembly GCA_944381455.1 of uncultured Clostridia bacterium. Taxonomy (GTDB): domain Bacteria; phylum Bacillota; class Clostridia; order Lachnospirales; family Anaerotignaceae; genus Neoanaerotignum. The sequence goes on from CALWLF010000086.1 coordinate 28,750, forward strand.
GCCACATAAGATTCATAAGACACACCCACCGTATATACGCCATCTGTGGTCATGCAATGGTCGCCTATCATCTTTTCCCCATAGACACCATAACGGCTTACCCCTGTTTGCTTTGACATATCCATCACTGCATAGGTGGTCAAATACTGGGTGGTCATCCCTTCTGGAATTTCAATTTCCGTGGAGCCCACACCTTTTTCCACTGTCAGCTCGCCTTGATAGATTTCCTCTGCATCGGGATGCCGGGCATAAATATCAAACAAGGCCCCATCCGGCGCATTGGTCTGCACCGAAATGGTCAAAACCCCATCTTGATAAGTACCATCTGCCACTGCCACAAATTCATAAGGATCTGTCACTGCCAGCACCTGTTCATCTGTAATAAAACTGCGGTCCAGATACCCGCATCCAGCCGATGCAGCCACCAAAGCAGCTGCCGCTAAAGCAATTACGCCATTTGTTTTCATCATTCTAATCTCCTTCCGACCATTTTCCAAATCCTGTCCATTTTACTGCAAAAAATGGAAAAAAGGATGAAATTTTTGTAAACATCCGTTTCTTTTTTTCAGCGAAACACCACACGGCCTTCTTTTCGCCTTGGCGCCTTTGGCGTAATATCACTGTACCCCAGCGTCACCGCCGCCAAAAGCGGCCCTTTCCCTGGTGCAAAGGCTGCTTGCAGCTCCTCTGCCACATGCAGCGGCGCCGTCAGCCAGCAGCTGGCAATGCCCTTGCTGTAAGCCGTCAGCACCAGGTTTTGTAATGCCGCCGCCACGCTTTCGATGGCCGCCTCTTTCTCGTCATACTGTTCCTGCTGCAAAAAAGCCAGCACGCAAGCCTGGGCATTGCCCATGCATTTTACAAAGTCCACCGTCTCTTCAATCACCTCTGGGTGATTGGAAAACCTGCGGTTTAGCACGTTGCGCAGGGAAAAAATGCTGCCGCCCATGATTTCCACCAACTGAGTCATGGCTTCTTTGCTATGACAAACCACAAAATACCACGGCTGCAAATTCACCGCCGAAGGGGCCTGACAGGCCGCCTCCAGCAACTCTTCCAACGCTTCTTTTTCGATCGGCTTGTCCAAATACCGCCGCACACTGCGCCGGCCATAAATGGCTTCTTTCAGTTCCATAGGCGTTTTCCTCAAGCAAATTTTTCCCGCAGTTCTTCCACCACTGGGTCTTCCAAATATTCGTCAAAGGTTTCCACCCGGTCAATGACGCCGTTTGGCAAAATTTCCATGATCCGGTTGGCAATGGTGTGGACAAACTGATGGTCGTGGGAATCAAAGAGCAGCGTACCTTTATAATCCATCAGCCCTTCGTTGAGGGCCGTAATGCTTTCCAAATCCAGGTGGTTGGTGGGCTCATCCAGCACCAGCACATTGGCGCCGGAAATCATCATCTTGCAAAGCATGCAGCGCACTCGCTCGCCCCCGGAGAGGACCTTGGCGCTCTTAGTGGCTTCTTCGCCGCTAAAAAGCATCCGTCCAAGCCAGCCGCGGATATCGGCGTCATACTGTTCCCCTTCTTTGGCATAGGGGCGCAGCCATTCAATCAAAGAATCGTCCACGCCGTCAAAATATTTCCCGTTGTCTTTGGGGAAATAAGCCTGGGACGTGGTAACGCCCCATTTAAAGCTGCCTTCGTCCGGTTCCATTTCGCCCATCAAAATTTGGAACAAGGTGGTTCTGGCCAATTCGTCGGTGCCCACAAAAGCCACTTTGTCGTTGGGGTTAATGAGGAAAGAAACATTGTTCAACACCTTGCGGCCGTCGATGGTTTTGGAAAGGTTTTTCACTTCCAGAAGGTCGTTACCCACTTCCCGGTCCTGTTTGAAGTTCACAAAAGGATAACGGCGGCTGGAAGGCTTGATGG
>CALWLF010000087.1 GCA_944381455.1 uncultured Clostridia bacterium
CTATATTCCTTGCAGTTGGCAGACCGCAATCTCATTATAGTGAAAAGGAGTTTTTTCTTCTACCTCAACGCCAAAAGGCTCTTTTGAACCACGCGTCTAACGCGTGGTTTTCTTTATACAAAAAAGCACGAAGGAAAACGCTCCTTCGTGCTTTGGTTTTATCCTTACTCTTTTTATGCTTCTACGCCCATACGTGCGCAGACTGCTTCTTCCAGTGCAGATGCAAGGGCCTTGGCCTCTTCTAAAGAACTGCCTTTGACGCCATAGTAAATTTTGATTTTCGGCTCTGTGCCCGATGGCCGCACACAAACCCAGTCGCCATTGGCTAAGGTGTAGCGCAGCACATTGGAAGGCGGCAGCAAGTTTTCTTCCGTCTCGTTTGTCTGCAGGTTTTGGAAAGCGTTTTTCGTATAATCCCGGCACCAAACCACATCCTGCCCTGCAAAGGATGCCGGTGGATTTTGCCGCAGGTCTTCCATCATGGCCTGGATTTTTTTGGCGCCTTCCATACCCTTTAAGGTCACGGATTTGACGCCTTCTTGATAATAGCCATAGGTCTCATACAGATGCAGCAGCCCTTGGTATAAGGTCATGCCCTGTTTTTTATAATAAGCCGTCATTTCTGCAATGAGCATGGTGGCTCCCACGGCGTCTTTATCTCTGGCATAGGTCCCGGCCAGGCTGCCATAGCTTTCTTCAAAGCCGAATAAATAAGTATAGTCGCCTGTCTGTTCAAATTGTTTGATTTTTTCTCCGATATATTTAAACCCAGTCAATACATCAAACACCTTCACGCCATAGGCTTCGGCAATGGGGCGCACCATATCGGTGCTGACAATGGTTTTCACCAGCGCGCCGTTTTGCGGCAGTTTTCCTGCTGCCTTTCTTTGGCTTAATACATATTCTGCCAACAGCGCCCCGGTCATATTGCCTGTCAGCACCACATACTCGCCTGCCTCATCTTTGACCATCACGCCCACCCGGTCGGCATCGGGATCGGTAGCCACAATCACATCGGCATTTTCCTCCTTGGCAATGGCAAGCCCCAGGGCAAACACATTGGGATCTTCCGGGTTAGGATAACCCACGGTGGTGAAATTGCCGTCCGGCGCCTCCTGTTCAGGCACCACAAAGACGTGTTCATACCCCATTTCCGCCAAAATCCGGCGCACTGGCAAATTGCCTGTGCCATGTAACGGCGTATACACCAGTTTCAATTCCTTGCCCATTTCTTTGGCCAGTGCTGGGTTTAAGCTGATGCCTTTTAAGGTTTCGATGTAAGCATCATCAACGGCTTTGTCCATTTCTTCATAGAGCCCGGCTGCCTTGGCTTCTGCTTCAGAGATGGTCTGGATGGCGGCAAAGTCCGTAATTTCGTTCACTTTTTCAATGATTTGGCCATCTTTTGGATAAGGCACCTGTCCGCCGTCATCGCCATAGACCTTATAGCCGTTATATTCCGGGGGATTATGGCTTGCCGTCACCACAATGCCGGCATCACAGCCCAGATGGCGCACGGCAAAGGACAGTTCCGGTGTGGGGCGCAGAGAAGAAAACACATAGGCTTTGATGCCGTTTGCTGCCATCACCAAACCAGCCCGTTTGGCAAAAAGCGGCGAGTTGTTGCGGGAGTCATAAGCAATGGCCACTTGCAACGCCTTTTGCGGCTTTTCTTCCTTCAAAAAATTGGCCAGCCCCTGGGTGGCCCTTCCCACGGTGTAAATATTCATGCGGTTGGTGCCGGCGCCCATGATGCCCCGCAGGCCGCCGGTGCCAAATTCCAGGTCTTTATAAAACCGTTCTTCAATTTCTTTTGCATCGTCTTTGATGGCAGCCAGTTCCTCTCTCGTTTCTGCATCAAACAGCGGGTTATTGAGCCAGCTTTCATACTGTTGCATAAATCCCATAACAAATAACCTCCTTTATTCTTCCAGATGTATGGTCACACGGGTGTCAGGTCCTTGCACATCCACCATCTCCGTGCTGGATAGTCCATCCACTTCCACCGTGATTTCATAAGTGCCAAAAGGCAGCCTCGTCATCACCGGCGAAACGCCCACATACGCTCCGTCAATATATACCTTTGCCCACCCGGGATCACTGTAAACAGTACAGTTGCCGCTGGTTGGTTCCTGCTGCGCCACATCTTTTGGCACATAAGGCACCTCTTGGGCAATTTTTTTCATGGTCACCTTCAGTTCCACCGGCTCTTTGCCCACCGTCACCGTCTGGCTCCACCGCTCATAGCCTTCGAAAAACACCTCAATTTTATGGCTTCCCGCAGCTATTTCCAGCTCCGTTGCTCCGGCCGGCTGTTCCACACCATCCACATAGACCAGCGCCCCGGCCGGCTCCACCTGCAAGCGCACAATGCCCTTTTCCACCTTGGACGTGGCCTCTGCCAAATCAATGGTGGTGCGGTCTTTGTCATCCACATTGACATAAACCATATATTCCTCAATGTTGTCTCCGGAAATGTTCAGCAAATGCCGTCCACAGCCCAGTTCCATCAATCCTGTTTCCATATCCAGCTGTGCTTTCTCTTCGTCCACCAACACCTGGAGATTTTCCACCATTTTTCTGTTTTTAAAATAGACATAGCCATGGCCTTGCTCCACCCGCAGTGACAAAATCAAATGATCCTGGCCAAACATAGTCAGTGTATCGGTGGCAGAAATATCGCCTGGGCTGACAGTTTTGCCCTGGTAGACAAAATATGTATCTTCTTCATACCGATAGAGATCTTCGCCCAGTGTCAGCGTTTTATTGCTGAAATCCACCGCAGCACCCACCACGTTTTCTTTTTTCCACACCTGTTTGGCCATAGCCACCGAAGAGAGCACCTGACTTTCTCCCTTCAATGTATATACCACCACATCACCGGCTTTGAAATCGGAAAACGAAAGCGCCGCATCCGTCTCATCCAAAAACTTTGTTTCCAAATCCACTGTAAGCTGCATCTGTTCTTCTTTTCCAATATCATATAAGGACAACACCCGCTCCGCCTGCACCGGCAACAAAATGGCCAATCCTTCTTCCGTTTCCTCCAATGCCTGGGCCAACGTAGTTGTGTCAGACAAATCGCCAGACGGCAGTTCCGAGGAGGCGACAGAACGGTTCATATACACCATGGCCGCCACAAAAATACACACAAACACAATCAACCCAACAAAAAGCGCCGCTTTCAAAAAATTTCTATTCAGCAAGCCCGTTTCTTCCTGGGTGTCTTCCCATGCGGCATCCATTGGCTCTTCCTCAGCGTCTGTCCGCCTTGAACGCATCTTTAACGGCGGAAACTCTCTCGTTCCATCTTCTCCTGCTTGTTGGCGCACTGTTTCATTGAGACTATCCAAGCGGACAGTGGCCCCAAAATCTTTGCTGTTATCTTCAAAATGATAGTTTGACATGGCACGCCCACCTTTTTTTCCTATTGGTATCTTTTTCTCTATTTTACTGATTTCCAGGGCTCTTGGCAAGCAAAAAAAGCGGCGTGATTCTTTTCCTTTCGCCATAGAAAGAAAACTTGTTTTCTCTCTCGCCCCAATTTTGTCTATTTTTCAACAAAAAAGACACCTTTGTTTTGTCCAAAGGTGTCTTTGTCTTTGTTATGGCAAAATACGGTCCAATTCTGCCAGCAAGGCATCCACATCTTCTGTTTTTGTGGCCCAGCTGGTGCAAAAACGAATGAGCGTGCGGGTATCATCCCAAGGACCGTTATTGGAAATGGCAAACTGCTTGGTCAATTCTGCCAGTGCATCGTTGGGGAACAGGACAAACTGCTGGTTGGTGGGAGAATCGCATTGGAAGGCAACGCCTTTTTCCTGTAACTTGGCTTTGATGCGCATAGCCTGCTGATTGGCGTGCTGGCTCATTTGGAAGTATAAACCGCTTTCCAGCAGTGCCAAAAACTGCAGCCCAAACAGCCGCCCCTTGGCCAGCAGACCGCCAATGCGGCGGATCATATAGCGAAAATCCTTTTGCAGGGCTTGGTTGCAGATGACAATGGCTTCTCCAAACAAAGCGCCTTGTTTGGTGCCGCCAATATAAAAGACATCACACAGACGGGAAAGGTCAAACATGGTCAAATCGTTGCCTTCTGCCATCAAGGCATAGCCCAGGCGGGCCCCATCCACATACAGATACAATCCTTTTTCCCGGCAGACAGCACTGATGGCTTCTAATTCTGCCTTTGAATATACGGTGCCCACTTCTGTGGAGTTGGACAGATAGACCATGCCCGGCTGCACCATCTGGTCGTGGACATCGTCTGCCCAATGGGCGTCCACATAGTCGGCAATTTGTTTTGCCGAAATTTTTCCTTCCACCGAAGGCAGGGGCAGCACCTTGTGTCCAGTGGCTTCAATGGCGCCTGTTTCGTGGACATTGATGTGGGCCAAATCGGAGCAGAGCACCCCTTGATAAGGCCGCAGCAAAGCAGCAATGACGGTGGCATTGGTCTGGGTGCCGCCGGAGAGGAAGTGCACCTCTGCCTCCTGCCGCCCCACCATATCCCGAATCACCTGGATGGCTTTGGCGCAGTAAGGATCCAGGCTGTAGCCCGGCGTTTGCTCCATGTTGGTCAACAACAGTTTTTCCAGCACCTGCGGCGCTGCCCCCATATTATAGTCGCATTCAAAACGAATCAAGCCTTTTCTCTCCTTTCCAAACAATCCAAACAAACGAACTTGTTTTTCCATCATAGAACATACCACAGTTGTCTGCAAAAAACAACCTTCCTCCTGTCTTTCCGTATTTTTTGCCAAAAAAAGGTTGCAATTTTCTTTTTTTGTGATACCCTCTAAAGTATGCGTTTTTGAAAATCAAAGAGAGGAGATCCATCGCTGTGCTATCTTTTATCAAAAAAGAGCCAGTGCTTTCGGCTGCTGCCGTCTGTGCTGTCCTTTCCATGTTTGCTGTGCCGCCTTCGGCCGCCTATGCCTCTTATATTGATGTGCGGGTATTATGCCTGCTGTTTTGCCTGATGGCCATTGTGGCCGGGATGCAGCGCTGCGGCGTATTTCTCGTTTTGGCAGAAAGGCTTTTGCGGGGGAGAAAAAACATGCGGCTGCTGTCTCTGCTTTTGGTGCTTTTGCCCTTTTTTTCTGCCATGCTCATCACCAACGATGTGGCGCTGATCACCTTTGTGCCTTTCACCTTGCTGATCTTAGACTTGGCCGATGCCAAAGAGCGGACCATCCCTGTGGTGGTGCTGCAAACCATGGCTGCAAACCTGGGCAGCATGGCAACACCAGTGGGCAACCCCCAAAACCTCTTTTTGTGTGCCGCCTATGGCCTTTCTGCTGCCGACTTTTTTGGCACCATGCTGCCGCTGACATTGGTCAGTCTCGTTGGACTTTTCCTTGGCGCCATGGTCACCAAAAGCCGTGTCATCGAGGTGCATTTTCCAGAAAAGTCCACCATCACAAACCCCAAAAAACTGCTGGTGTATGTGGTGCTGTTTCTTTTGAGCCTGCTTTCGGTGTTCCATGTGCTCCATTATGGCATCTTAACGGTGCTGGTTCTTGTCTGCATGGCGTTTTTGGAACCGCAAAACTTAAAAAAAGTCGATTATAAACTGCTTTTGACCTTTGTGTTCTTTTTCCTCTTTGCCGGGAACATGGGCGAAATTCCTGCCTTACAGCAGCTGTTGGAAGGGTGGATGGAAAAAAATGCCGCCCTCACCTCCCTCTTTGCAAGCCAAATCATCAGCAACGTACCGGCGGCTGTGCTGCTGGCCGGATTCACCGACCAATGGCAAGGGCTGTTGACAGGCGTCAATATTGGCGGCTTGGGCACGCCCATCGCCTCTTTGGCCAGCCTCATTTCCCTCCGGTTTTACTGCGCCAGCCCCCAAGGCCGCACCGGAGCCTATCTGAAGGTCTTTACGGCCTGCAATGCAGCTGGGCTTGTGATACTATATGGATTCTATCTTTTCCTGTAAAACATCTTAAAAAAGCCGTTCTTTCTGTAAGAAAGAACGGCTTTTCTCGTAAATACCAAGTTTTTTTGTTGTAACCAAGCACAGAAAGCGAAACAGCAAGCAGTTCCCATCAAACGCCCGAAACCAAGATGTAATTTCGACAAAACATAGGACAGCTTAAGACACTTTGCATCAAAAAATGCGTCCCTTTCTCCTTCCGCCTGCTTTTTTAAGCGCCTGACTTTGATAAACTGATGCCAGCCAAGCCAGCTTCCTTTGTTCAGGGGGAAATGATCATCCGATGATCTGTTTTTCCGCCATGGTTGATGATGATGCCATGGTCTTTATAATTTTTCAGCACAAAATGGGTGGCTGTGCCAATGACCGCATCGATGGGTGAGAGCTTATCAGAAACGAAAAACGCAATTTCTTTCAGGCTTTTTTCCTCCAAAATCACCGTCAAGTCGAAGCCGCCGCTCATCAAATAGACGGCTTTCACTTCTTCAAACTGGTAAATCCGCTCGGCAATCTTATCAAAGCCATTGCCTCTTTGCGGTGTCACTTTCACTTCAATCAAGGCTGTCACCAACTCCCGGTCGGTGTTTTCCCAGTTGATCAAGGTATTATAGCCGCAGATGACCTGCTTTTCTTCCATCAGCTTAATTTCCTTTGCCACTTCCGCCGGATCTGCCCCAATCTGGGCGCCAATTTCTTCCGGTGTTAAGCGGCTGTTTTTCGCCAACAGCTGCAAAATCTTTCTTCTCATGGTCCTTCGCTTCCTTTCTTTTGTCTAATCTCCAAATATACTTTCGCCCATTTGACTGCCTACTGGCGTTGTTTCCTCTGTTTCTTCAGCTGGACCTGTGCCAATGGTCACTTCATCGGCCACAGCCTTATAGGTGGACCGGTTAAACCGCTCCCGGCTGACTTGCTTTCCATTTTCATAGACCACCAGATAGGTGCTGACACGATAGCCCACTTTGCCGGTATAAGTCACTTCCCGATAGCCATCTGGCTTTGTGGGATCCTCCGTCACTTTTTCTGCCGGTTTTGGGATGGTCTCATCTACTTGGGCATCCAGCTCCACTTTTCTGGAAGCGCTTCTTGTTTCATGGCCATAAAGCTTTGTGACCACCTGGCCGCCTCCGGCATAAGCTTCCAGATAAACGGGATAATCGGTGTTGTTTTTGAATTTAAAATCAATATAATCTCCGGCAATGGCCGCATCGTGGCCCAAAGGCACATAAGACACGGGCAGGGAATGGTTGCTGCGTTCCACCACTTCCAGCTCTGCCTTGACCACGGCGTTATACAGCGTGGTGGTCACCTGGCAGACGCCGCCTGCAATGCCGTCTTCAATTTTGCCATTGACAATGACGGCCGCATTGCGAAATCCATTTTCATACGTTTGGTCGCCCAGTCCTTCATTCATGCTGAACACTTCTCCTGGCGCCAGCACTGTGCCGTTGATTTTTTCACAGCCAACAATTAAGTTGATGTTGCGCCCCAGAGAGTCGTTTCCTGTATAGGAGGTGGAAAAAGTGCCCAGTAAATCGGTGGACGCCTCCAATTCTTCTCTTGTCACCGCTGCCGGAGTGCTTTCTCCCGTCAGGGCCACTGTGCCTGCTTCCGCATTTTCCACCAGCGCACAGACGGCGTCGATGGCTTCTTCCGTATGTACTGTAAATCCATCCACCGAGTCGGTGATTTGAAATGCACCGCCGCTTCTTGTCATGGTGGCGTCTTTGGCCTCTTGTTCCAATGGCGTTGTCACAGCTTCCACCTGCTGACGCACCTGTTCTTTGTCATAAGAATAAGCTGCCTTCAGGTCATAGCCGTTTTTTTCCATCTCTTCATACTGCCGGTAGCGTTCTTTCAAAGAAGCATCACTTTGCCGGGCCAGCTGATAGGCTTCTGTTACAGCCGCCTGCAAATCATATTTGGCGCCCATATCGCCAAAGGATATCCTCCAGTTGTCTTCTCCATAAGTCAGTGTCACCTGTTTTTGCCGCAGCACATCATTGACCTCTGCTTCCAGCTTGGAAAAGGCATCGGCTTTGGAAAGGCCGCCCACATACACCCCTTCAATGGTAATCCCCGGATAGATGGTGCTGGTGTTGAGGGCCAGCTGCATTTTTTTCAAATTTTGTTTTTCCATGATGTATGCGCCGCCTGCAACTGCCGCTAGTATCACCACAACAATCACAGCAATCCATGGCGCTTTGGAACGTTTTGGTCTTTTTCTGTCCAACCGTTATCCACCTCTCTCTCCCAAAACGGCAACTCACCATTCATTATAGCCATTTTTCTCCTCAATTACAATAACATTCCGTCAAGTGTCATACACTTGTGATGTTTTTAAAGAAAAGCATCAAAAACCCATTGCAAAGTGTTACCAGTATGTTATGCTAATAAAAATATTTCTTGCAATAAAAAGCACCTCTGCTGCATTATACCATAGATGGAATGTTTGTTACAGAGAGGAATTTGCCTATGCTGCTGTTTGCCCCCGTTTTCGCCCTGCCGGAACCGGTCAAAAAACAGGCGCACGCCCAAAAAGTTTTGGAGCAGGAAGCGCTGTTACAACAAATCGGCACAGGAAACATGGATGCCTTTGCCGCCTTTTATCACCAGACAAAAGGCTCTGTGTATGCCTTTGCCCTTTCCATGCTGAAAAACCAGGACGATGCCTGTGATGTGATGCAGGAAACCTACCTGAAAATTCGCTCAGCTGCCCATCTTTATGAACCTCGGGGCACACCCATGGCCTGGGTGCTGACCATCACCAGAAATTTTTCTCTGATGCGCCTGCGCAGCCAAAACAGGCTTTCTCCCCTGGCGGAAGAAGCCGAAGGCTTTTCTCCCCAGGCTCTTTCTTTTGTGGAGGACCATGAAGACCGGCTGGTGCTTTCTGCCCTGTTATCCCGTCTGGCAGCCCAGGAGCGGACCATCGTTTTGCTCCATGCCGTCAGCGGCATGAAACACCGGGAAATTGCCCATCTGCTGGGCATCGGCCTTTCCACCGAGCTTTCCAAATACCACCGGGCCATCCAGAAGCTGAAAAAAGCCTTGCAGGAAGGAGGATACAGCCATGCATGATGTGGAACATGCCATCAAAAAAGCCATTATGCACCAGGTGCCAGACCAGCTGGAATCATTGCAGCAGGCACAAATTGCGCCTTTGCAAGAGCCGGATTTTCTGCTGTTTCCCCCTAAGCAGCCAAAAAAACGGCGCTTTATCCCCTGGGCAATTCTTTTGCTGCTGGTTGTTTTGATTGCCGCCCTCTTCTTGCTGCGTCCTGCTCCCGCTGCCGTTTATTCCATCAGCGGTGTCTACCAGATTGATCTTTGGGCAGATGCAAAAGAAACAGTGATGCAGGCCCAGGGGATGGATGAGGCCAGCCAGGCATTTTTAGAGCGTCAATCCCTTGATGGCGATGCGGAAACTGCCTTTTGGGCGCTGCTTGCCGCCATGGCAGAAGAAGGCTGTTTCGAAGACGCCAGCGCGCCTTTGCTGCTTTCCCTTCTTTATACGGATGAAACGCCAAGCCTTTTATCCAAAGGTTCTCTCCAGCAGCAGGCGGAAGAACGGCTGGCCGCTTGGAAAAGCAGCAGCCTGCTTCTTACCCAAACATCCCAGGTGCCTGCCCTGCCCCAAACAGGAGCAGATGCGCCGCCAGAAGGCATTTGTGCAGGCCAATGGCACTTGGCCCAGTCTTTGGCATTTGCCACAGAAAAAAGCCAGGCTTACTGGGCTGCTTTGCCGCTGCAGCAAATCATCCTTGACTGCAATGTTTCCGGCGTGGATCTATCAACGATGCTTGCCGTGCAGCCAGAAGCGCTGGCGGATTGGATTTTGACACAAAAAAACGCCCCATCGCCTGCCCCGCAGCCATCGGAAGAAACCCACAGCGGCCATAAAGAACAAACCCAGCACCACGGCGGCAGATGACACGCTGTTTTTCATTTTGCCCCTGTCACCCGTTACAAAAAACATCAAAAAATCAAGGAGGAAAAAACAATGAAACTTGGAAAAAAATTATTGGTTGTCGGCACTCTCACTGCCGTTTTGCTGCTCTCTGCCGCCACAGCCGTCTTCGCCTGCGGCAGAGGATCCGGCCATGGCGGCCGTGGTTGGTGCCAATGGAATCAAACGGCTTGCTGGTGCCAAAATGGGCAGCAAACAAACGTCTGCTGTCATGGCAGTCTTTGGGAAGATTGCTCCCTTTGCCAGCAAAAACCCGGCTGCCATCAACGGATTTGGCAGTAAGAATGGATTCTGTTTTGTTTTAAACACTTTTTGCTCCCATAAAGACATATGGGAGCTTTTCTTTGTCCTTTTCTGCCATTCACAAATCGGAAATTTTCATTGTTTTCTTCACAAAAAAGACAGAATCATTCATGATTTGTGAAATTGCTTGCATCCATTTTCTTACAACTATATAATAGTACAAGAATTTGGTTTAAAAAAGGAGATGGCCTTTTTGCAGCGAAAAAAATTGGGGAATTGGACGGTGTTTGCCGTTTCCGTTGTTCTCTCTTTGGGGACGCTTTCAACAACAGCTTTTTCACAGGAATTGGATGATACATCGTCTGGAGATAGTCTTGTCTCCTCTGCTGTGGCGCAAACGGATGAGACTTATTCCGTTTCTCCCATTCTTTCTGCCTATGAAGGGGCAGACATATTTTTTGATGTCAAACGGGAAATGCGCGCCTATCCCTGCATCAGTTATGTGATGAATAAGGGGCTGATGGTAGGCACGGACCAAGGCGGCTTTGCCCCCTCTGCCTCCATGAGCCGGGGGCAGTTTTCCTATTTGCTTTATAAGATGGAAGGGATGCCAAAGACAACGGCCGTTTCCTCTTTTTCTGATGTCGATCCTAATGCCTATTATGCCGATGCCTTGTCCTGGGCCGTTTCTGAGGCCCTCTTCGCCGGCTATGGCAACCAAACTGTGCAGCCGGAAAGCTCCATTTCAAGAGAAGAAATGGCTGTCATCTTGTTCCGCTATGCCCAAAGCAAGGGGTTTGATACGACACAGCAGGCCCTTCTTGCCAGCTATCAGGACAGTCAGGAAG